>VBAO01000515.1:2206-4799 GCA_005883865.1 Candidatus Segetimicrobium genomatis | reverse complement strand
GGATGAGGTCGCGGAATCCGACGTCGATGTGCTCGTTGTCCTGGAACAGATCACCTCCTATGGAGCCGAAATCGATCGGACCGGACATATCGTCTCAAGCCTTTCACTCAAGTATGGCGTAAGCATCAGCCGCATCTTCGTGTCCGACCATGACTGGTCGCGCCGCCCGACCTCATTTCTTGCAAGCGTCGGGGATGAGGCGATCCCCGCGTGAAGCCGGAGGCAAAGAAACTCTTGGCAAAGGCGTCACGCGCAATCAGTGCGGCCGAGATGCTCCTTGGCGCCACGGATGTCGACTTCGCTGCGGGGCGCGCCTACTACGCAATGTTCTATGTCGCGGAGGCATTGCTGGTCGAGAAAGGGAAGCGCTTCAGGAAGCACAGCGCCGTGCATGCTGCGTACGGAGAAGAGTTTGCCCGGACGTCCGTCCTCGACCCTCAGTTTCACCGATGGCTGCTTGACGCTTCAGACAAGCGAATCCTTGGTGACTATGGGGTCGAGGCCGCCCTGACACACGATGACGTTCGCGATCTGCTTGAACATGCTCGAGCCTTCCTGCGCGCCGCGTCGCAGTATCTTACCTAATTGGGGGGAGCGCTGCGTACCGCAGCGTCGGCGAAGAGCTGTTTCTTGTTGGCCCTAATCACGCGGACGGCGGATAACCAGTCTATCGATTCCGTCGCGCGAAAGATGTGCCCAATTTGCAAGAGGTGTGGTTTCGGGGGGTTCTCCTCGTCTCCGCCGAGAATCGGCGGGCACGTCAGTCAAAACTCGTACCCTTTCGTCGTCCAATAGTGCCAGTCTCCAATAGCCTGGAGGGTTTTTCTGTCAGCCCGAATCCCTTCCAGCTGTGAGAGCGGCACAGCCAATCTGCGCCTTTCCCATCTAATCAGTACAAACATTTCGTGACCGCATTCCTCTTCCGGAGCCATTCCTATGGCCTCGACCTCATCGCCTGGCTTTAGAGGAGAGACTGCGCGGCGCTTGATGCAGCGCGCCCGAAAGGGAAACTGCAACCCCTCCTCAAGGTAGTAGTACCATCCCATCGCGCGTTCGCTCTCAGTGTACGCATCGACAACGATCTCCATCGAGATGCGCCGCTCACGCATCCGCACTGCCGCATCACCCGGTCCGCCGTGGTGGCGGCGCCGTCGTGGGCTCGATCTCGTGCTCGGTCAGCCAGTCCAGCATCGCGTTTCGCAGGCACTCGTCGTGAAACGCGAACCAACGCTCGCGTTCCTTGGGCCATCTCGCGAGCACGTCCTTGAATCGCCGGAAGGCGCCCCGGCCGTCCAGCGCAACCTCGAGGAGTTCCCGGAGTCGAGGGTCATCGATCGTGCGTGCGAAGTGCGCGATCCAATCGTATTCTTCGGACGAATCCACCGGTTCGATCGGAAGGAGCCATCCCTCCGCGAGCCCCGTGTCGATTGCTTCCTCGCTCAGGACCTCCTCCTCACTCAGCGCATCGTCGCCCAGCCCGAACGAAGACGACGGCACAAAGCGGACCTTCCCCGTCCGGAGATCGAGGTAAGACCCCCACTCGTCCGAGCGCGACACGAACGCCATCTCAAAATCAGCCCAGTCGATCGGGACCTGTCGCCGCGCCACGCTCTGGCTCCCCCGGCACCCTGGCAACAGCCGGACGTGATTCGCAGTCTCAGTCTGGGTACGCTGCCTGGTACGGCTACCCCTGCAGAGTCAGGAGAGCAGCACCTGCAGATCTTCACGGCGCAGCGCCCGGACGAGGCTGTTGTCATCGGTGATAATCGCATCCGCGAGGTCGCGCTTGGTCTGCTGGAGGGCGAGGACCTTCTCCTCGACCGTGTCGTGCGCAATCAGACGATAGGCGAAGACCGGCCGGGTCTGGCCGATGCGGTGCGTGCGGTCGATCGCCTGAGCCTCGGCGGCCGGGTTCCACCAGGGGTCCAGCAGGAAGACATAGTCGGCCGCGGTGAGGTTCAGGCCAAGCCCGCCGGCTTTCAGGCTGACGAGGAACAGCCGGCAGTCGGCATCCTCCTCGAAGCGCCGCACGCGCGTCGCCCGGTCGCGGGTGCTGCCATCCAAGTACTCGTACGGTACGCCGCTGCGATCGAGGCGGTCCCGGACGATCCCGAGAAGCGTCATGAACTGCGAGAAGACGAGCGCTTTGTGCCCTTCCGCAATGACCTCGGTGAGGCGCGGCAGCAGTACGTCCAGCTTGGCGCTCGGTTCGTCCTTCCGCGACCGGTCGATCAGCCCGGGGTGGCAGGCCGCCTGGCGCAAGCGCAGGAGCGCCTCCAACACAACGAACATGGTTCGGTTGAATCCCTCGCGCTCGACGCGGCGGAGGAGTGTCCGCCGGTAGTGCTCCCGGAGCTCATTGTACACTTCGCGTTGGCGCTGTTCGAGTTCGCAGTAGAGGGTCTGCTCGTGTTTGGGCGGCAGCTCCCGCAGGACTTGTTCCTTGGTGCGGCGCAGGATGAACGGGCGGAGCGCGCGGCCGAGGAACTCCCGCATCTCGGCGGAGGGGGCGCGCCCTTCGACGCCGCGGAGACGGAGCGCCGGAGCCGCGCCGAGCATGCCGGGATTCAGGAACTCGAACAGGCTCCACAAC
>VBAO01000515.1:0-2183 GCA_005883865.1 Candidatus Segetimicrobium genomatis | reverse complement strand
CGCACCGCCTTGGCCGTCTTGGTCCCCGCGTTTTTGATCGCCTGCGACTCATCCAACACAACATAGTCGAACTCGATGCCGGTGAACTCCACAACGTCCCGGACGAGCGTTCCGTAGGTGGTCAGGACGACGTCGTACTTGCGGAAGTGCTCGCCCGGGCTGCTCCGGTCGAGACCCGTATGGTTGAGGATCCGCAGACTGGGGGTGAACCGCGCGGCTTCCTGCTGCCAGTTGAACACGAGCGATCTCGGCACGACGACGAGCGATGGTCGCGTGCCCCGGCCGGACCGCGAGGCGAGCAACGCCAGCACCTGCACGGTCTTACCGAGCCCCATGTCGTCGGCAAGGCAGCCGCCGAATCCGAACTGCCGGAGAAACTGCAACCAGCCGAGGCCCTCGCGCTGATAGTCGCGCAGCACGCCCACGAAGCCGGAAGGCGGATCGGCCGGTACCACGCCGCTGAACCGGCGCAGTCCATCCCGCGCCCGCGCGAACGCCCCGTCCCAGGTCGCTTCGGGTTGGGAGGCCAGGAGTGCGTCCAGCACGCCGATCTGGCTGCGCGTAAACCGGAGGTGGCCGTTCTCCGACGTTCCCAGTCCAGCGAGTAGACCGTACTTTGCCAGCCAGGCTTCGGGCAGGACCCCGTATGTCCCGTCGCCCAGCCGGACGAGCGATTCGCCGCGGCGAAGGGCGGCGAGGACCGTCGGCAGAGGAGCCGCAAGATCGCCGAACTCAACCGCGCCGTGGAGCTCGAACCAATCGATGCCGGAGGTGACCTCGATGCGAAAGTCACCCGGATGGCGGTAGACCCGGCCTTCCGCCTCGACATGCCAGCCCTCGCGTACAAGCTCCCGGACAACACGGGGCAGCCGGCCGGGCGCAAGTTCCAGGGCCGGACCGGCGCCGTCGAGATGAACGGAGCGACTGCTTCGCGGGCGAAAGCCGAGCGCGTGCAGGCGCGACACCTTCTCTTGCTCCGCGATAGGATCGCGCAGGATGAAGAGGCGGTCACGGGAACGGAAGACCCCGCGGCTCGGATCGCCCGCGCCGATAGTGGTTCCGTTGTAGTCGAACGACACCTCGCCTCTCAGATGCCCGCGCGGGCAATCGGGGGACGGCGCGCGAATAATCAAACGCGGCGCCGCCGCGCCTGCAACTTCCTTGAACCGAAGCTCTTCCGGCAGCGTGAGCCTCGGGAGCCGCGGCAGCCGCAGCAGCGTCTCCAGCAGCGCGTCCGCCTGGCGGGACCGCACCGTGATCGGGATAACACAAAGCCGCTCGGCAGGAGCAGGACTGGATCAGCAAGCGGCAATCGCTCCTCGCCACGGCGCAACACGCCCGCGATCACATACGATGCGCCGTCCTGCGTCCGCTCGACCTCCAGGTGAAACTCCCACGGCGGCCCGTCGTCCCACTGGACCTCGATGTCCTCGGCCGGCAGGCCCCGCCGCGACGGCCGCCACGATCGCCCGCTGGCCGGACGAGCCTCGCCGACTTGTCTGCCTTCTGCTCCTGGGCCGGCGACGCGCAGCTGGAGCCGGTCCGTACGGCACATCAGCGGAATCAACGTCTCCTGCATCGACGGCGAGACGGCGTAGCTGAGCGGTACCCCGCCTCGAGGGACCCAGGAGGCATACGGCCCATAGCCGTAGCCGTTGGTGGCGCCGGTCAGAATCGACAGGATCCGTCTGTCGGATGCGTCGGGAAGATTCTCCGTCCGCCCACCGGGCATCGGGCAGGACATCAGCGTCTGCCACTCACCATTTGCCTTTCGTCGCCGGCTCGCCACCTCCAGCGCAAGTGCGCCATCTTCGGGCATCGACCCCGCGTCGATGACGTAGAGGACCTCCCGCCCGGGCGGCCACGCCTCCGCGGAAGATTCCTCCGCCAGGATCGCGCGCTCAACGAGCCCTAATCGCCGCCGCCACGAACCGACATTATAGGAGCGGCGCCAACTTGGAGTGTGTTTCGTCGCGCGCGGCGTGCTCCAGGCCACTGCGCTGCTGCTTCCTGCCGCGGAGGGTGACGTGATGACATCAGTGTCCTCCCGCGCATACCGGGGATCGCCATGAAGGTGCGCCGCGGGGGACGGCCTGACCGCACCCGACTCCTGGGATCCATTTGGGTGATCGCCGTCAACACGCGCTGCGAGTTTCGTTTGCTCGATCGAGGCCAGGCCGGCG
>VBAO01000037.1 GCA_005883865.1 Candidatus Segetimicrobium genomatis | reverse complement strand
CCGCCGCTGAGCTTGTCGGCACGTCTGCGGAGCATCGTGCTGAGCGCCGGGAAGACGGTGCAGACCTCGTCGATACGACGCGGGATGGCCGGGCGGCCGAGCAGATACCCGCCCATCTCCAGATTCTCGATCACCGTCAGCGGCTCGAAGATATCGCCCACCTGCGGCACATACCCGACGCCCCGTCGCGCGAGCGCCTCGGGCGTGATGTTGGTGACGCAGTCTTCTCCCAGGTAGACGTTGCCCCGCGCCACGTGCAGGATCCCCACCAGCGCCTTGAGCAGCGTGCTCTTCCCCGCCCCGTTTGGCCCGATGACGGCCACGATCTCGCCAATCCCGACGCGCAGGCTCACGTCCCGGATCACGGGGGCCCCCCCATACCCTGCCGTCACCCGCTCGGCCACCAGGTAAGGCGTGGGGCGTGGGGACGGATCAGCCGGCAAGGTAGGCCTCGACGATCGTGCGCTGCCGGCGGAGGGCGCTCATGGATCCGCGGCCGATGACCTGCCCCTGGGCCATGACGATCACCGGGTCGCACAGGCGTTCCACCATCGAGAGCTCGTGCTCGACCATCAGAATCGCCAGCCCGTTCTCGCGCAGGGTCTCCAGGAAGGAGGCGATCTCGCCGACGATGGACGGATGCACCCCCGCCATGGGCTCATCGAGGAGCAGCACGCGCGGCATGAGCATCAGCGCGCGCATGATCTCGACCAGCCGCTTCTGGCCTCCGCTCAAGTTGCCCGCGTACTCCGATTCCGCGGCGCTCATGCGGAACCGGGCGAGGAGCTCCCGCGCCCGCCCGACCAGCCGGAGTTCATCGGCCCACCAATACGGCGTCCCGCGCAACGCCCCCAGGAGGGAATCGCCCGGGTGGGCGGGCGCCGCGACCAGGAGGTTTTCGAGGACGGTGAGCTGCGCGAACTCCGACGAGAGCTGAAAGGTGCGGACGAGCCCCCGCCGCGCCCGCCGGTAGGCCGGGAGGCGCGTCACCTCCTGCCCGTCCATGAGGATCCGGCCGGCCGAGACCGGCAGCGTGCCCGCGAGCACGGCCAGCAGCGTGGATTTGCCCGCCCCGTTGGGTCCGATCAGCCCGGTGATCCGGCCGGGGAAGACGTCCAGGGAGACGTCGTCGACGGCCCGCAGTCCCTCAAACCGCCGCGCCACACGGTCGGCGCGAAGCAGAGGCGTCGAAGGACCAGCGGATCCGATCCCCCGGGCCCCGGGCCGTGGCGTCTCCTCCGCGCGGGCGGCGCCGCCCCCCGCCGGGTCCTCGGCGAACACCCGCCGCGGCTCGGGCAGGAGACCCCGGGGACGGAACCACAAGAAGCCGATGATCAGCAGCCCGATGGCCACCCACTGCATCGCCGGGATGAATCCCGGCGGGCCGAATTCGGGGATGAAGCGCGTCGCCTCCTCGAACCCGACGGGGACCAGGAGCGCGCCCAGCAGCGCGCCGAGATTGTTGCCGCGGCCGCCGACGATCAGCGCGGCAAAGAGGACGATGGTCTCCGGATAGAGCCAGGTCGCCGGCGCCCACACCCCGATGAAGCCGACGAGGATGGCACCGCTCAACCCGGCGATGACGCCCCCGAGCACGAACATCTCCATCTTGAGCCGCACCAGATTCTTGCCCAGGGCGGCCGCCGCCGGCTCGCGTTCCCGCATCGCCCGCAGCGTCCTCCCGTAGGGCGAGTAGACGATGCGGTTGGCGGCGATCAGGACGATGGCAAGGCAGAACGCGGTCAGGACGATGTACAGCCATTGATACCCGACCGTCGCGGTGTCGACCAGGCCCGTGAGAGGCGGGGGCACCAGGGAGAGCCCGGCGGCGCCGTTCAGAAAGGGCCGGGCGTTCGTGATCACCAGGTTGGCGATGACCGAGAGCACGAGCAGCGAGATCGCCTGGTAATCGGTGCGGAGCCGGCGGAGCACGATCAGGCCGATGGGGACGGCCAGGAGCCCGCCCGCGGCCGCGCCCCCCAGCCACGGGAGCGGAAACGGGAGCTGGAGGCCGAGGACGTACTGTTGAAAGCCTCCGTTCGCGGGCGGCATCGACAGCACGGCGGCGGCATAGGCTCCCGCGGCCTGGAAGATGATGAAGCCGAAGTTCACCAGGCCCGCGACCCCGAACTGGAGATTCAGGCCGATGCAGGCCATGCCGTCCACGCCGGCATAGACCGCCAGCGTGAAGAGATAGTAGAGCTCGCTGGCCGTCATCAGCCCGCCGGGCCGAGGGCGCCGATCTTGGAGAGGAGCCCCTGCGGGCGGAGAATCATGACCAGCACCAGGATCGCAAAGGCCACGACGGATTTGTACTGAGGGGAGAGCGCGGCGGCGCTCAACTCGGTGATCTCGCCGATCAGGACGGCCCCCAGCATGGCCCCGTAGGGCTGACCGGCCCCGCCCAGGACCGCCGCCGCCAGGATCACGATGAGGTACGTGGAACCGTTCGCAACCCCGAACGAGGCGGAGTCGATGGCGGCCACCGTTCCCGCCGCACCGCACAGGGCCCCCGTGATCAGCCAGACGGCGTCGATGATGCGGCCGGTCGGGATGCCGCAGTTGCGGGCGAGCGTCGGGTTGGTCGCGGTGGCCCGCATCGCCTTGCCGAGGCGGGTGAATGTGAGCAGCGCGTGGATCGCCAGCATGGCCGCCACGGCAATGCCGATGACCACCACCTGCACCCGCGTCAAGATCAGCCCGCCGGCGGTCACCGCCGCCTCGTCCGCGACCACGTACGACACGTTGTCGTACCCGACGAGGGCCAGCAGCACGTTGCTCAGCATCAACGCGGCGGCGAGGGACACAATCACCATGCCGATGTGGGAGGTGCCGCGGCGCAGGAACGGGGCGTACAGCACCCGGTGCAGCGCCAGGGACGCCACGGCGCCGCCGGCGGCGGCGACGGCCAGCCCGGTCCAGATGCTGAACCCGGCGCGGTTCACCCCGTAGGCGACGAAGGCCGCGGTGATCATGATCCCACCGTAGGCGAGGTTGATCAGGTTGGTGATCCCAAACTGCATGGTGAAGCCCACGGCCGCGACCGCGATCACGGATGCGCTGACGAGGCCGAAGCCGGCGGCGGCGGCGTAGAGGCTCATCGGCAATCCGTGCTTCGGCTCCTCACCGGAGAGACGGCCGGGGAGGGGGGCCGGGGCTCCCCCTCCCCGCACCGCGGATCGCTGCGCTGACTACGGAGAACTGAGCTGAGAGATTTGCGCGTTGGTTAGATGCCCCACCGTTTCCTCATCGCCCGTCGGCGTGAAGCGCACGACGATGTAGCCGGTGTTGGAGTTGTTCCACTGGTCGAAGTGCGTCGGGCCGCCGGCGCCGATGTACCGGACCGCGGTCCCCTTCTGGAGCGCCGCCAGGCCCTGCGCAAACGTCGCCGCGACCTGGGCGCCCGGCGCGCCGTTGCCGATCTTGAGGATCCACGGCAGGAAGACGGTCCGGTCCGTGCTCTTCGCCGCCGTCGCGGCAAGCGCCGTCATGACGATGCCGTCGTAGAGGTGGATCGTGGACGCGCGCTTCTGGTACTTCGCGGCGTTGGCAAACTGCGGGACGGAGGCCAGCAGGTTGGCCTTGAACTCGTCGTAGCCGGGGCCGCTGAACGTGGTCGGCTCGTCGACGGCCTTGAAATACTTCGTCAGATCCTCGGCGCCGATGGCGCCGGCGACCGCCTTGTACCAGACCGGGTCGACGGTGGCGGACGTCCCGATCACCGGGATCATGCCCTTGTTGAGTTGTTTGAGCTCGGCGAGGTACGTGGCGTCGGCGGGGCCCAGCGCCTCGGTCAGGATCACGTCGGGCTTGGCGGCCAGCAGCTTTGTGACCTCGGTGCGATACGAGTTCTGCTTGAGATCGATCGCCTGATTGATGACGACGGTGCCGCCCATCTTCTTGATCGCCCGCATCGCAGGCGCGACGAAGGTCTGCGAGCCGATGTCGTTGCCAAAGACGAGGCCGACGCGCTTGTATTTGTCGAGGAAGATGGCAATGCCCACCATGGCATAGGCGTCGAACTCGTCGGGCGGCACCAACCGGTGGAAGTACTTGAAGCTGCTCTGGTTGAACTCCGACTGGCCCGTCTGGCAGAACGCGGGCACGTGGTTCTGCTCGAGCACCGGCATGACGCTGGCCGCCTCATCGGACGTGCAGCCGATGACCATGAAGAGGTTGGGGGTGCTGGCCACCATCTGCCGGGCGGCCGGGACGGCATCCGCGGGCTCGCCCCGAGTGTCGAACTGCTTGCAGGTCACCTGATGTCCAAGGATGCCGCCGGCGGCATTGATGGCGCGTGTGGCCGGAAGGCAGGCCGCAAAGTAGGCCGGCCCGAGGCCGGCGTCCGGACCGGTGAACGGAGCCAGAATCCCCACCACCAGCGTCGACATCTCGGCCGCCGGCGACGGGCCGGCGCCGAAGCCCGCTCCGGCGAGAAGCGCCGAAACGACCACGAAGCTCACAACGCCCCTCAGTGACGGGGGCGCCAACCGGAACCTTTTCATCCTGCCCTCACCTCCGAGTCCCCTTACTCGTGCTCTGCCTTCGTCGCGGCGCACGTGTTTCCTTGCCGTGCACCCTCCGATGCGAAGGTGCGCCGGGCGATGTCGGAGAACCGCGAAAGCCATGCAGAACCGGGGATCTCGCGCGGAGCCGGCTCCCCCCGCTGAAAGATCGGGGGGCAGGCCCGACGCCGGCGCCGCACCGGCCGTCGCGAATCCGGGATCGGTCCTCTGGCTGAACAACGCCCTGCAGATCCTGTCGACGGCGGCGTGGTATG
>VBAO01000036.1 GCA_005883865.1 Candidatus Segetimicrobium genomatis | reverse complement strand
GCATCTCCTTGACCTTCTGGAGGTCGTAGCTCTTCTGCTTTTCCTTCGCGTCGTACACGAAGATGTCGAGCCGGCGCACCAGCTCCTCGGTGAGCGCCTCATCGATCAGACTCACGTCTTCGTAGAACCGGCGGAGCTCGAGCGCCCGGTCGAACCCATCCTGATCCCGGACGTGGGCGAACAGCGTGTAGCCGATGGTGTACGGCGCCGGCCGGTTGCAGAGCTGCACCGAGATGCTCGCCCATTCCTTCGCGCTGAGCAGGCGGTTGAGGAGCTCCGCCTCGACGAACGTCGCCCACCCCTCGTTGATGATGTGGGTCCGCTGGATGAGGTCGAAGTACTCGGCTTCGCCCCGGATCGCCTCGAGCAGGACCCGCTCGAACTCCTCGAGCGGCCACCGACGGCGCGACGGTCAGGAGGGCGTCGAGTAGCTTCTCCACCCGCTCGCGGCCGTGCTGGGCTTCGTAGGCGCGGATCTGACGGGCGTGCTGCTCCGCGATGTTCAGCATGTTCTTGTTAGACTTCTGGTACCAGTGGTTGTTGGCGAAGAAGTCCGCGTGCCCGAGCACGTGGGCGATCACCAGCACGTTCTGCAGGTAGGAGTTGGTGCTCCTCAGGAACGCGTGCGACGGGGTCGTGTTGAGCACCAGTTCGAGGATGCTGAACACTTCCTTGGTCTGCTGCATGACCAGTTCTTTGTAGGTGCCGCCCCAATACCAGTGCATGAACCGGTTGGGGAGGCCCATGCTGGCCACCTGCGCGAGATCATCGCTGTCGGTGATCTGGAAGACCACGGGGTCGAACTCCAGCCCGCGATCGTGGGCCAGGCCCTCGAGCTCCCGGATGACCGTCTGATACTCGCCGATCATGGCGCCTCTCCCGGTTACCGCTTCTGCGCCGGCGTGTATCGCCGCGCGGCCTGGGCGTCGAAGAACGCCAGGAACTCCTTCATCGCCGCGCGGATCGTCTCGAGATCCATGAGGTTGGCAAAGGCGGCGCCGTCCTGGGCCTTGGCGGTCTCGTGGACGTATTCGCTGAACCCGCCGATCCCCCGCCCGCCCGGGTTGACGTGGCAGTAAATGACCAGGTCGAACGCGGCGCGTGCCTCCTCGAACCGCTTCTTCGCCAGGTCGAAGTCCCCGGAACTGGTTTCCCCGTCGGTGAACATGAAGAGGAACTTGTCGTACTCCCGGGCCCCCTCCAGCAACTCGATCGCCTTCTCGAAGCCGGTGCTGATGTGCGTGCCCCCGCTCGACTCCACGCAGAAGAACTCGTCCCGGGTCTTTTCCTCGGCGACGTCCTGGAACACCACGTACCGCCTCAGGTTGGTGGGGTACCGGCGCTCGAGGTAGTGCCACAGGATGAAGATCGTCTTGCGGACCAGCGAGAGATACTCGCCCCGCATCGACCCGGAGACGTCCAGGACGTACACCTCCACCGAGCGGTTGTTCTTGAAGGTCGTGGGATCCTCGACGAAGTACCAGGCGTCGTGCCGGACGTCGACGTCGTAGTCCAGGACCCCGCGCTCGCGGGCGTTCCGGAGCAGGCTCTGCGTCATGGTCTCTTCCAGGTTGAGGTCCGCCCGGATCCCGATCCGGTCGAGGTCGTCCAGTTCCGGGATGTCCTGGCTCTCCACCTCGCCGTGCCGCGCGGGCTCGTGGAACGTCGGCAGCTCCAGTTCGTCGAGCAGCACCTCCTGCGCCAGCTTGACGAACTCGTCGAAATCCAGTTCCACCCGCAGTTCCTTGCCGTGGTGATCGCCGCCCAGGAGCCCGCCGAGCGCCTGGACCCGGTCGTCCCCCGCCCCGCCGCCGGCGCCGCTGCCGGCCCCGCCGCTCCCGGCGCCCTGGGCGAGGTACTGGACCTCCTCCGCAAACTTCAGGGTGGGGAGGTCCAGCGTGGCGATCTGGGTTTTCACCTTCCCGTCGATGATGAGTTCCTTCTGTTGAATGAGCTCGTTGAGGTTCTGCTTGAGATACTCCCGCAGATGCTGGTCGTGCTTGTGCTGGGCGATCCGCCCCCGATGAATCCTCATCCCGGATAGTCCCCCGGCCCTCTGCGCCGCGCCCGACCCGCGCGCGGCTCCCGCCCGGGCTAGAAGCTCCTCCCGATGACTTTGAACAACGCCCGGGCACAGTGCTGGCAGTAGCCGTGTTCCTCTACGGCGCTCCGCTGGAGCACGTCGAGGAGCTCGCGGCTCTTGGCGTCCATCTCCTCGGTCTTCTCGTACAGGCGCAGGCAGTTCTTGATCTTGTTGAAGACGATCTCGTTGATCGCGCCCCGCAGGTGCTCGTGGTCGCGGTAGCTCATTCGCCGGAGCTCGTCCCGGCGCTCCACCAGCACGTTCTCGAACGCGACCCGGCCCTGGCGGCTGATCTGGCGCTTCTGGACCAGCGCCCCCTCCACTTCGTCGACCAATTCCTTCTCGCTGTCCGCGAGCTGCTCGCCGAGGACGTTGCGGGCGGCGGCGTCCAGATAGTTCAGATACAGGTTTTGGCCGTAATCGTAGAAGTGCGTGGGGACGATGTCCCCGACGATCTGGTCCACCTTCTTGTTGACGAAATCGACCTTGGTCTCCTCGAACACTTTCAGGAGATCCTTCTGGTTCAGGTCCTTGATCGACTGGTGCTCGAACGTCCGCTCGATCGACTCGGTCATGACCTCCAGGTCGAGGCACGCGCCGGCGCGCGTGTAGGCGAGCGAAAACGCGTCCTCGAAGAACCGAGGCGACAGCCCCCGCAGGCCCTGGGACTCCTGGCGGGTTCGGACCGCGTAGGCGGCCGCCAGCTCGAACACATCCTGCGGGATGTGCTTGGCCTCGGCGCGGACCTGGTTGGCGCGCTCCACGAGCGAACGGTAGATCCGCATCTCGCCCTGGACGTCGACGTTGTAGGGGAAGTCCACCTTGTGGATCCGCCCCCGGAGGGGCTCCATGATGTCCTCGGCGAGGAAGACGTTGTACTCGGGGTAGTTCGTGTGGCCGATGACGACCTCGTCGACGTGGACCGTCGGGAAATTCGCCAGATCGATGCGCTTGGACTGGATCAACTCCAGCAGCAACGAGAGGAGCTGACGGCGGCTCTTGAACACCTCGGTCCAGTCCAGGATCCCGCGGTTGGCCCAGATCACCTTGCCCTCGAAGTCGTACGCGTCGGGGTCGTAGGTCGACCCCCGCTCTTTCAGCATGGCGAAGTTGATGTTGCCGACGAAGTTGGTGATGTCTTCCCGGCGCAGGTCGGTCGGGGTATGCTTGGCCACCCCGACCTTGTCGCGCGCCGAGATGAAGATCTGCTGGATCGGCATGGCGCGCCAGTCCCCGCGCGAGGCGATCGCCCGTTCACACACAGGACAGGGGACCGCTTCCTCGTGCCACCAGACGCCCTTCTCTTCGCGCACGTCCGGAGGGATCAGGTCGAAGGGATGCTGGTGGAACGGGCACCCCTCGACCGAGTACAACACCCCATCGGGTTTGTGCGAGTACTCCTCGAGCCGCCGCTTGAGCTTGTCCACGGTCATCGACTTGCCGGAGCCCTGCGGGCCCACCAGCAGGAGCAGCCGGCGCTCCATGCTCATGGCGTATCCCTTGAAGAACGCCATGATGTCGTCGAGCTGCCGGTCCATCCCGTAGATGCCTTCGAAGACCTTGGCTTTGCCGAAGTAGTCGATCATGTCACCGATGTAGTGCAGCGTGGTCCGGCCCAGACGCGGGTCGCGCTGGCTCGCGGTGAGGTATGCTCCGATGGTATCGATGCTGCTCGTGACGATGCTCATGCTTGGCCATCCTTTGTCCGATGTACGCGGCAGCGACCGCCCTGATTCGTCTCCACTCTTATCAATACCCCAGACACCCTCGATCGAGCCATGGGCGACCCCGGCACAAAACAGAAGAACCCAGCGCGGGGATTAACGGCTTCCCCCCTGGGTCCCTCATTTTCGCCGCGCCTTGTTGCCATCAACTGGTTCCGGTGGCGCTGTCTCCCGCTGCTAGGTTGAATGCGCCGATGCCTGCTACGTCTTCGTGTCCAAGGCGGCGAACTTTGAACCGAGTATAGCCCCACCCGGGAACCCTGTCAAATCAGAGCGCCGGGAGGTGGGCCTCGGTTCCTTGCGGACTGAGGGAGGGGGGCGGCGCGACGGTCAGGACATTCCGCCGTCGTCCGACCGCGCCGAGCGGACCAAGAGCAGCGGGCGCGGGAACTTCGCGGCGATTCGCGACGCGACGCTTCCGGAGAGAACGGCGTCGAGGCCGGTTCGCCCGTGGGTGGCCATGATCACGAGGTCCGCATTCAATCGGAGCGCCCCTTCCAGGACACCCTGGGCCGGCTCCCCCCGCCCGACCGCGGGCCGGGCCTGAACCCCCTGCGCCCGGATCATGGACGCGATGGCCTCCAACGCCCTCCCGGCCTCCTCTTCTTCGATCTCCAGGGACACCTGGGTGGCCGTGGGGACCAGCCGGGCGGTGCTCGCCCGCTCGCCCGGGATCGTCTGGAGCGTCGGCACGATGCGAAGCAGGTGCACTTCCGCCCCGTAGGCGCCTGCCAGCGCGACCGCCATGGGAAGGGCATCCTCCGAAGACGGGCTTCCATCAAGGGGGACCAGCACCCGCGCGAGCTCCCAGGCGCCGGCCTGCCCCGCGCGGGCCTCCCCGGGCGTGCCGGCATCGGGCGGCCGGTTGAGCAGCACGGGGCGCGTGCCGCCCCGGAGCACCTGCTGGGCCACGCTGCCGAAGAGCACCCGCCGTGCTCCTCCCCTGCCGTGGGTGGAGAGGATGATCAGACCGGCCCCGAGGTCGGCGGCATGCTCGATGATGCTCCTAGCCACGTCCCCTTCTTCGTTCGGGTGGACATGGCGGTCCACCGGAAGCCCGGGCGGACAGCGGGACGCGACCGCCGCGAGGTACGCCTCCGCCTCCGCCACGGCGGTCAGGTGCCGCTCCCCGTGGACGGTCGTCGGAGCGGAGCGCTCCATGACGTGGAGGAGCACGAGGCGCGATCGGAGGTGCTGGGCGAGGGAGATTGCGGCCGGAAGGNNAGCAACCGCCCCCTCGCTCCGGGCCGACATGCCTGGGGCTGGCACGGGTACCGGATTCGGCACTCCGAGCCGGGTCCCTCTACCCGCCGTGGAGCGCCTGGTAGACCAGGAAGAGATTGAGCGCCACGATGAAGCCCGTCACGGCCACCGCCGCCGCGGTCGTGAGCCGGGCGTTCGTGAGGGACCCCATGAGATCGCGCCGTCGGGTGAAGAGCACGAGCGGGATGAGGGCAAAGGGGAGCCCGAAGCTCAGCACGACCTGGCTGACCACCAGCGTACGCGTCGGGTCCAGGCCCACCGCCACCGCCGCGATGGCGGGGATCATGGTCACGATCCGCCGGATCCAGATCGAGACCTTGAAATGCAGGAAGCCCTGCATGATCACCTGTCCCGCCATGGTGCCGACGGTCGAAGAAGACAGCCCGGACGCGAGGAGGGAAATGGCAAAGACCACGCTGCTCGCGCCGCCGAGGAGCGGCACGAGGGTCCGGTGGGCCTGCTCGATCGTGGCGATCTTGGTCAGCCCGTGGGCCCAAAACGTCGAGGCCGCCATGACGAGCATCGCCGCGTTGACCAGTCCCGCGAGCGACATGGCGATCACCACATCCAAGAGTTCGAACTTGAAGAGGCGCCGCGCCTGCTCGGCATTCTGCGTGACGATCCGGCCTTGGGTCAGCGCGGAATGCAGGAAGATCACGTGCGGCATGACGGTCGCGCCGAGGATCCCCACGGCGAGCAGCACCGCCTCCGTCCCGCCGAGCGCGGGATGCCGGATGCTCTGCCCAATCGCCAGCCATGCGGGGCGATCGAGGATGGTTTCGACGACGTAACATACGGCGATGACGCCCACGAGCGAGGTGATCACCGCTTCCAGCGGGCGAAAGCCCCGCCGCTCGAGCGCCAGGATCACGAGCGTCACCACACCGGTCAGGAAGGCGGCAGCCAACAGCGGGATCCCAAGCAGCAGATTGAACCCGATGGCCGCGCCAAGAAACTCCGCGAGATCGGTCGCCATCGCGACGACCTCCATGAGCAGCCACATCCCCCACACCATGGACCGGGGGAACTGATCCCGGCAGACCTCCGCCAGGTTCTGGCCGGTGGCGATGCCGAGCTTGGCGGAGAGCGTTTGCACCAGCATCGCGATCAGGTTGCTCGCCAGGACCACCCACACCAGCCGGTACCCGAATTCCGCGCCACCCTGGATGTTGGTGGCGAAGTTGCCGGGATCGATATAGGCGACGGACGCGACGAACGCCGGCCCGAGGAAGGGCAGGATCCTGAGGAGTCCCCGCCGCGTGCCGCGTCCGGCCAGGACGTCCCGGGCCGCGGAAACGGTCGAGACGTCGCCTGGGAGCACGGGGACTATGGCTTGGTCGGCGCGGTCAGCCACTGGATATACACTCCCTGCGTCAGTTCTCGCGGCAGGGTGAGGGTCCGCCCGCCGATTTCGACCTGGCAGCCCCCCGAGCGGTGCGCCACCATCTTGATGGCGACGCCGGGCAGCACACCCAGTCCGGCAAGCCGGCGCAGCGCGTCGGGGTGACTGTCGCTGACCCGATCCACCACGCCGGCCTGCCCGGGGGGAAGGTGCCTGAGGGTGGGGTGGTGGACATCGTGCAGGGTCCCGTCCTTCGCGGGGATGGGGTCTCCGTGAGGATCGTGCGTGGGATTCCCCAGTGTCGCGGCGATCCTGGCCTCCACCTCTTCGGAGAGCACGTGTTCCAGTCGCTCGGCCTCGCCGTCGACCTTGTCAAGGCTCACGCCCAGGTGCTGGGCCAGATACAGCTCGAGCAGACGGTGATGCCGGATCGTCTCGAGGGCGATCCGCTCCCCCGCGGAGGTCAGGGCGAACCCACGGTAGGGAGTGTACGCAACCAGCCTGAGGCGGGCCAGCCGTTTGACCATGCTCGTGGCGGACGCCGCGGAAACCCGCATCCTCGCCGCGATCTCGGACGTGGACACGGCGCTGCGGTCCTGCTGCAGCTTGAAGATGGCCTTGAGGTAGTCTTGCATCGCGCCCGTGATGACGCCCATGCCGCGCTCCGAATCGTACAAGGTTAAAGATTTTTAACGCCATCTAAAATTCGCGTCCTCAGTATACTCCGGGGGACCATGGAGGTCAACCCGGCCGCCGGAAGGCGGGCGGGGGCCCGCGGAAGAACCTCTTCCCCTATGCCTCGCTCCGCCATCAAGCCACCCAGGCTCGCACGGGGGCAGACCATCGGCCTGGTTTCGCCGGCCGGGCCCACCGCCGCGGGCGCCGCCACCACCCCGGAGACCCTCGAGAAGGCGCGCGCGCGGCTTGGGGAGGCAGGGTTCAGAACCATCGTCGCCCCTCACGCCCTCGAGACCCGAGGCTATCTCGCGGGGACGGACGCCGGGCGGGCGGCCGACCTCCGGACGATGTTCGCGGACCCCGACGTGCACGCCGTGATGTGCATCCGCGGGGGGTACGGGGCGATGCGGGTGCTGGCCGCGCTGGACTACGATCTCGTCCGCCGCCACCCCAAGGTGTTCATCGGCTACAGCGACATCACGGCGCTCCACCTGGCCTTTTACCACCGCGCGGGGATCGTGACGTTTCACGGGCCGATGGCCCACGCCGTGGCCCAGGCCGACGGACACGACCTGGCCCACCTCCTGCGGGCGGTCACGGGCGCCGCCCCGCTCGGCCCGCTGGCCAACCCGCCGGGCGGTCCCACGGTCGAGACGCTCGTCCCCGGCGCCGCCGAAGGGGTCCTGATCGGCGGAAACGTGGCGCTGCTCGCCTCCCTCCTCGGGACGCCGTACCTGCCCGGGTTCGGGGGGGCGCTGCTCTTCCTCGAGGACATCGTCGACCACCCCTATCAGCTCGACCGGAACCTCGTGCAGCTCCGGCTCGCGGGGGTGCTCGACGCGGCCGCGGGCATCGTGATCGGCGAGGGCCGCCTGCGCGCGGAGCGGCCTGATGTGATCGTTCCGCTCGGCAAACCGGCGATCTACGGCCTGGCGTTCGGGCACGGCACCTACCATCTCACGCTTCCTACCGGGGTCCGGGCGCGGCTCGACGCCACCCGGGGGGCCCTTTCCATAGAAGAAGCGGCGGTCGCCTAAGCGGTCCACGTCCCGGCCCGCCCCACCGCCGCGGGACCGATGCGGGAGCGGGCCGCGGCCCCGTCGAAGCGAGCGAACAGCGTTCCGGTCCCACCAACGGCGTGTCGGAGGCGTGCCATCAGGAAGGAGCGATCGGCGTGACCGGACCCCTCCCTCGCCCGCGCGGCGCGCTCGCTGCGCTCGAGCCGTACATCCCCGGGCGGTCGGCAGAAGAGGTGATGGAACGGTTCCACATCAGGACCGTGATCAAGCTCGGGAGCAACGAGAACCCCCTGGGCCTCTCCCCACGCGTCCGCAGAGCGCTGATCCGATCCCTCGACCGGATCCACCACTATCCGGACGGCGACTGCACCCGGCTGCGCGAGCGGCTCGCGGAACGGCTGGGGCTCTCCCCGGGGCATTTCTGCGTCGCAAACGGCGTCGATAACGTTCTCACCTGCGTGGGGCTCGCGTATCTCGACGCCGGGGACCGCTGCGTCGTCGGCGCGCCGACCTACACCGCCTACGTCGGCCTGGCCAGGCTCCTCGGCGCCATCCCGGTCGAGGTCCCGCTTCGCGACTGGCGGTACGACGTCCAGGCAACCGTGGCGGCCGCCGCCGGGGCGAAGGCCGTCATCGTCTGCAACCCGAACAACCCCACGGGCTCGGCCCTGCGCCACGATGAGGTACAGGAGCTGCTGGAACGGATCCGGCCGGAGGTCCTCGTCGTCCTGGACGAAGCCTACGCGGAGTGGGCGGACGACCCCGGGTTTCCCGATTCGGTCGCCCTGCTCCGCCGACACCCCAACCTCATGGTGCTGCGGACCTTCTCGAAGATCTACGGGCTCGCGGGCCTCCGCGTCGGGTACGCCATCGCCGCGCCCGAGATCATCGGCGCCTTGAACCAGGTGCGCGAGCCGTTCCCCGTCGACCGCCTCGCGCAGGCCGCGGCCGAGGCGGTCCTGGACGACAAAGCCTACGTGCGCGCATCGTTCGAGAACAACCGCCGGGGCAAGGCCGCCCTGGCCAAGGCGTTTACGGGACTCGGCCTCCGCCACCTGCCGAGCCAGGCCAACTTCATCCTCGTGAACCTCGAGCGCCCCGCCGCGGAGGTGGCCGAACGCCTGCTCGAGCGCGGCGTGATCATCCGGCCGGGCGGAATGTGGAAGCTGCCCACGTGGGCGCGCGTCACGATCGGGACGCCGGCGCAAAACGCGCACGTGGTCGCCGCCCTGGCATCGGTGCTTGAGAAGACGCGGCGGGGCAGACCCCGCGCGAGAGGAGGACGCCGGTGATCACGAGTCGGATCCAGGAGTTGATCAGCGCGTACGCCGAGGGACCCCGCCTGCTCGAATCGGCCGTGGCCGGGATCTCCCCGGGCGAGCTCCACTTCACCCCCGGCCCCGAGCACTGGAGCATCCACGAGAACGTCGTCCACGTCGCCGACTCGGAGTTGGTCGCTGCGGCGCGGATGCGATTCGTGGTGGCGGAGCCAGGTGTCGCCCTGGTCTCGTTCGATCAGGAGAAGTGGGCCCGGGCCATGGACTACAGATCGCAGTCACTGGAAGGTGCCCTCGCGCTGTTCCGCGCCATCCGGGCCGTCACCACGGAGGTGCTGCGGCGCGCGCCCGGCGAGGCCTGGGAGCACGCCGGGATCCACACTGAGGCCGGGCCGCAAACGCTCGTGGGGGTCGTCGAGCACTTTGCGGATCACGTGCCTTACCACCTCCGCACGATCGCGAAGCGCCGGGCCCAGTACGCGCAGGCGGCGCGCTGAGCCCTCCCGCGTGGACAGAACGCCGGGCGTAGGGGGGCCGCGGCAGGTACGCGCCCCCCGGGGGACGAGGCTGTCCTGCCGGGGATGGCCCCAGGAGGCCGCGCTCCGGATGCTCATGAACAACCTCGATCCGGAGGTGGCCGAGCGGCCCGAGGATCTCGTCGTGTACGGCGGGACGGGACGGGCGGCGCGCAATTGGGCGTGCTTCGACGGGCTCGTGCGGGCCCTCCGGGCCCTCGGCGATGACGAGACGCTGCTGGTCCAATCCGGAAAGCCGGTCGGCGTCTTCCGGTCGCACCCGGACGCGCCCCGCGTCCTGATCAGCAACGCCATGCTCGTCCCGGCCTGGGCCACGTGGGACGAGTTCCGGCGCCTCGAGGCGCTCGGCCTCACGATGTACGGTCAGATGACGGCCGGGTCGTGGATCTACATCGGGACGCAGGGCATCATCCAGGGCACCTACGAGACGTTCGCGGCCGTGGCCCGGCAGCACTTCGGCGGCACGCTGCGCGGGCGCCTCGTGCTCACCGCCGGGCTCGGGGGCATGGGCGGCGCTCAACCCCTGGCGATCACGATGAACGAGGGCGTCGGCCTGGTGGTCGAGGCGGACCCCGCGCGGATCGAGCGCCGGGCGCGGGCCGGATGGGTCGACGAGGCCACCCAGAGCCTCGATGCGGCGCTGCACCTCGCCGAGCAGGCCGCCCGGGAGGGCCGGCCGCGCTCGATCGCGCTCCTCGGCAACGCCGCCGAGGTGTACCGCGAGATCGTCCGGCGAGGGGTGCGGGTGGACGTCGTCACCGACCAGACCGCCGCCCACGACCTGCTCGACGGCTACCTCCCGGACGGCCTCTCGGCGCACGAAGCCTCGAACCTGCGCCGGCGGTCCCCGGAGGAGTACCTGCGGCGGGCCGAGGCGTCGGTCGCCCGGCATGTGGAAGCGATGCTCGAGTTGCGCGAGCGCGGAGCGGTCGCCTTCGACTACGGCAACAACATCCGAGCCCAGGCGCACCGCGCCGGGGTGTCCGGCGCGTTCGCCTTCCCGGGGTTTGTGCCCGCCTACGTCCGACCGCTGTTCTGCGAGGGGCGGGGCCCGTTCCGGTGGGTCGCGCTCTCCGGGGATCCGGACGACATCCGGAAGACGGACGAGGCGGTGCTGCGCCTCTTCCCCGAGCAGGAAGCCCTCACCCGCTGGATCCGCCTCGCCGGCCGGTGCGTCCCGTTCCAGGGGCTGCCGGCGCGCGTCTGCTGGCTCGGTTACGGCGAGCGGGCCCGGTTCGGCCTCGCGATCAACGAGATGGTCGCGCGCGGGGAGCTCAAGGCCCCCGTCGTGATCGGGCGGGACCATCTCGATGCGGGGTCCGTCGCCTCACCGTACCGGGAGACGGAGGCGATGGCCGACGGCAGCGACGCGATCGCGGACTGGCCGATCCTGAACGCCCTCCTCAACGCCGTCGGCGGCGCGACGTGGGTGGCCGTCCACCACGGCGGCGGCGTGGGGATCGGGTACTCCCTGCACGCGGGGATGGTGATCGTGGCGGACGGCCTGCCCGGCACGGACCGCCGCCTCGAGCGGGTCCTGACAACCGACCCCGGGCTGGGAATCCTCCGCCACGCGGACGCCGGGTATCCGCTCGCGATCGAGGCGGCCCGGAGGGCCGGGCTGCCGCTGCCGATGGCCTGACGGACGCTCATTCGAGCCAGTGCGGGTTGGTAATGGTGCTGTCGAAATTGTGAGTGGTTTTGTACAGCTCGTACGCCCCGCGCTGCGCGGCCCGGGCCGTCTTCGCGAGGAGGGCCTGGACGTCACCTGACCCCATCGGCCGGAACCTCCGCGCCGCGCTCAGCGCCTGGTCGAGGACCTGCATCGAATCACACCCGGTGATGACGACGCTGGTCGGCAGGTTCATCGCGTAATGCAGGCACTCGACCGCGGATACGGTCCGGCTTTCGAGAATGGCGTGATCGCCCATGGGCTTCATCCCCAGCACGCCGATCTCATCCCGCACGAGCACCGGCAGGACTCTCTGTTCGAAACTGTCATAGTGCGCGTCCATCACGTTCAGCGGCATCTGCACCGTGTCGAACCGGAATTGATGGCTCGCGGCGGTGTCGAGCATCTTCAGGTGGATGACGGGACTCTTGTGCCCGGTGAACCCGATGTAGCGGAGCTTTCCGGCCTGCCTGGCCTCAATCGCCGCTTCGATGGCCCCGCCCGGCGCGAAGATCCGGCCCGGGTCGGTCGCGTGGATGACTTCGTGAAACTGCAACAGATCGACGTGATCGGTCTCGAGCCTGCGCAGCGATTCGTCGATCTGCCGCGCCGCACCGGCCTTGCTGCGCCCGTCGATCTTGGTCATCAGGAACGCGCGACGGCGATAGCCGTCGCGCAGCGCCTTCCCCGTCCGGATCTCGCTCTGCCCTCCATTGTAGTCCCAGCAGTTATCGAGGAAGTTGATTCCGTTATCGATCGCGGCGCGGATGATGCGAATGCTCTCCGGCTCCGGCAGTTCCGGCTTGCCGAGGTGGAACCCGCCGAGCCCGATCGCGGACACCCTCTCCCCAGTGCGGCCGAGCGTCCGGTGGGGGAGAGTCATCGCGGAGTCGCGTGACGTCAACGGACGCCTGGAGCGATTTCGTAGGTTTCGCCGTGTTCGGTCGGCGACCCGCCTTTGTAGATGACCAACCCCTTGTCGATGAGCTCCTCCAGCGCGACCCCCCAGTCGGCCCCGGTGCGCTCGAACGCGCCCGCGCGGACGAGGGGCCCCCCCTCCTCGTATTCGACTTTGAAGATCTTCCCGTCGTGCGCTCGGGCCGCGACCAGCAGCTCGCGCGCGCGCTCCCCCAATGCAGGGTGGTGAACCATCACCCGCCTCCTCGACGGCGCGGCCGGTCCGGCCGGCGTCCCCTCGTGGTTACACCTCGGCGATCGGGATCCGGACCCCCACCTCATCGAGGTGTCTCAACAGGTCCCCCGGATCCTCGTACACCTGGTACGCCCCAACCCGTTCGAGTTCTTCGCGGCCGTACCCCCCGGAGAGGAGCCCCACCCCCAGCGCGCGGGCCCGCCGGGCCGCCAGCATGTCCCACACGCTGTCGCCGACCACGACGCAATCGGCGATGTCGACCTCGAGCCGCTCGGCCGCGGCGAGGAACAGGTCCGGATCCGGCTTCGCGTGCGCCACGTCGTCGCGGGTGACGACCGGGATCCGGCTCGGGATCCCCAGGCCCTGGAGCGTCGCGCGGGCGGTCTCGAGCCGTCCGCTCGTGGCGATGGCCCAGCGGACCTCGAGGTCGCTGAGCGCCGCCAGCAACTCGGATGCGCCGGGCAACGGCCGCACCTGATTCGCGAGTTCCAGGTAGGCCCGGGCATGCTCCTCCTGCATGGACCGGATCTGCGCGGAGGTCGGGCGGTGTCCGAGTTCCCGCATCAGGGCGTTCACGAACAGCCCCCCGCTCATGCCGATCCTCCGGTGGATGCGCCAGACGGAGAGCGCGATGCCGGCCCGGGCGAGCGCCTGGTG
>VBAO01000035.1 GCA_005883865.1 Candidatus Segetimicrobium genomatis | reverse complement strand
GGTGGTACACGCTGTCGACGAGCGTCACGTCGAGATCGAAGAGGAACGCAACCTGCGGCTCGCCCGACGACGGCTGCCGAGTCACGGCACTCCCCCCTCGTTCCCGGCGCGTCGAGTCCGGATTCGCCCGGGTCGTCCCGATCTCCCCCCGAGAAGGAGTTTCGGCGCTTCCATGGGAAGCCCCGCGTAATGCGATATGCGGAGAAGGGGAGGGAGCACGATGAACGGCGCTCCTGAGCACGGCGCGGAATCCGTCAGCCCAGTCCCCGGCATGACGCGGCGGGCCCTCCTCACGGGCGCGCTGGGGACGGCAGGCGCCACGCTCCTCGGCGCCCCCGGAGCCCCGCGGGCGGCGGCCGCCCCCGCCGGGATGACCCCGGAGGAAGAGAAGCTCTACGCCGACGCCAAAAAGGAGGGCAAGGTCGTCTGGTGGACGGCGCACTACCAGCTGAGCGCG
>VBAO01000034.1 GCA_005883865.1 Candidatus Segetimicrobium genomatis | reverse complement strand
CAGGTCGACCTGGGCCTTCTTGACCGCCGCGTCGTCCCGCAGGCGCCGGAGCGCGTCGACCAGGGTGGTGAGCCGGGGCAACAGGTCCGTCGCCTCGCCGAGGGTGAAGTGGCGCATCTCCGCCGTCACCGGAGGGGCCGCGGGCGCCGCCGGCGGCGGAGCAGCCGCCCGGGATCGATGAACAGCACGCCGTTCAGGTGATCGATCTCGTGCTGGAACACCCGGGCGAGCAGATCCTGGCTCCGAACGAGAATACGGCGGCCCCGCACGCTGCGGCCCTCGACTTCGATCCGGCGGGCCCGACGGACGTCGCCGAACACGCCGGGGATGCTGAGGCACCCTTCGATCCCCACCTGGGTCCCCCCTCGCCGCCGCAGGCGGGGGTTCACGATCGCCACCGGCCCGGCGCCGACGTCGGCCACCACCACGCGCAGCGGGACGCCAATCTGAGGTGCGGCGAGGCCGATCCCCTGCGCCCGCCGCATGCTGGCCAGCATGTCGGCGACGAGCCGGCGGATCGTCCGGTCGACGACGGTCACGGGCCGGCTTCGCCTCCTCAACACGGCCGCACGGCGATCCCGGAGGGTGATGATCCGCCGGGCGCGGCCGCGCATCACCCCGGCCCCCCGAACGCGCCCCGCGGGCGGCCTGGGGCTCACAGGTCAGAGCCTAAGGTCCACACCTCGGCCTGCGGCGGCTACCCGAAGTGGACCTTCACCGTGTGGTACCCCTGCCCTCCGTCCGGAAGCGTCGGCTTCGGCTCCTGGGGCTGCAACGTTCCCTTTCCGTCTGTCGCCCGCACCTTGATCGTGTACTCGCCCGGCCCGGGGGGCGTCCAGATGGCCGACCAGAACTGCCAGCAGTTCTCGCCGAGGGGGTCCTTGACGGCGGCCGGGAGCCACGTCTTCCCGCCATCGGGACTGAACTCCACGCTCGAGATCCCGCGATTGCCGGCGAACGCCCACCCGCCGAGGGCGAGGGCGGCGCCCTCCTTGGCTTCCACGCGAAACGCGCTGTTCGTCTTGACGATCGCCTCGTGATCCCACCCCTGCTGCTCCCAGTAGCCGCTCGTGCTCTTGTACTCCCGATCCGAGACCTGGATCGCGGTGAGCCACTTGGGCTGCTTCATCCCGTAGCGGTTCTGCAGCAGCACCCGGACCGGCGCGCCGTGCTTCTGCGGGATCGGCCCGCCGTTCATCTCGTAGGCCAGCAGCGTGACCGGGTCCATCGCGATCGCCAGCGGAATCGTTTCGGTGAACCCGTCCGCCGCCTGCCAGATCACGGTTTTGGCCCCCGGTTTGGGTTGGGCCAGCGCAAGGATGTCCCTCGCCCGCATGCCCTTCCACATGGCGTTGCCGATCAGGTCCCCGCCGACCTCGTTGCTGATGCACTCGAACGTCTGGTACCGCTCCACCGGCGGGGCGGCCTTCCTGAACTCATCGAGCGTCAGCTTGAGCGGCTTCTCGACCAATCCGGTGACCTCGAGGGTCCACTTCGCGACGTTCACGGTGGGGTCGAAGAAGTTCTTGGAGACCTGATAGAACTGGCCGTTGGGCGTGACCTCGGGCGGCATCCCCTTGATGAGGCTGAACGCCTGGGCCGCCGCCGCCGCGACCCTCGAGGCGGCGTGCCGGATCGAGCCGGCGAGGCGGGTCCCTGCCGCCGCCGTCACGAGCGCCAGCGCCGACCGGCGGAGGACGTCACGGCGGGTCATCGCATCACGGGCCGCCGGTTGCCCCCGGTCGCGCGCCGAAGGACCGCCCGGGAGCGCGGTGGTCCGGCCGGGAGGTCCCGCGAGGAGCGCGAGCAGGCCTCCGTACACGGCGGCGGCGAGCGCCATCGGCAGCGCCGGCGAGGTCACCACCGTGGTGAGGGGAATGCCGAGCAGACCGCCCTGGATGAACGGGAGGAAGACGAAGGTGAGAAACCCCCAGGTCACCGCCGCGGCGATCAGGGCCTGCAGCGGGCGCGGCCGGCGCGTCGTGCGCCCGATCCGGGCGAAAAGCACCCCCCCGAGCCCAAACCCGATCACGCTGGTGACAATGGCCATGACGAACCCGAGCGGCTTGGCGAGATGCTGAAGTTTCTCAAGGAAAAGCGCGAAGACCTGATAGGGAAGCAGCCGGATCATGCGCTCGGCGAGGGCCTCCGGCAGGGTCGGCATCCCCGTCGCGTACCGGTACGCGAACAGGACCAGGATGGCCGCGAGCCCGCCGGCCGCTCCTGCCCCGAAGCCTCGAAGGGCTTCCCCACGTCTCACACCGATCACCTCGCCATCACCGATCTCTGGAGGCCATGCTACGGTGCCCGTGTAAAGACGCGATAAAGTCTCGTCCGCCGCGGACGGATCGGCGTCCCGCGCTGCGGCGGGACGGCGCTACGCGCGCGGGCCGCGACCTTCCCACCCTTCGCCGGTGGCGGCGATCTCGCGCTGCCGCTGGGTCGCCACGTCCACCAGCCACTGGGGATCTTCGTACACGTAGTCCTTGCGGAGAGGGTGGCCCTTCCAGTCCGCGCTCATCATGATGCGGCGGAGGTTGGGATGGCCGTCGAAAACGATGCCGAAGAGGTCGTAGGCCTCGCGCTCGTGCCAGTCGGCGCCCTGCCACAACTCGGTCACCGTGGGGATCCGCGCGTCATCCTTGGGGAGCGCCACCTTGAGCGTAAGCGCGTGCCCCAGGGAGAGCGACGCCAGCCGGTAGACGACGTCGAAACGGTCCGGCCAGTCGATCGCCGAGACAAACGGGAGGTACGCCATCTCGAACTCGGGGGTGTCGCGGAGCCACCGGCAGACCTCCAGGAGGTCCTCCCGCGACACCAGGAACGTGGGCTCGAGGTGCCGGTAGATCTTGGACTCCTCGCGCCGGAGGGGCCTCGGCGCCGGCTTGCCCTCGGCCTTCGCCTGGTCGGCGGCCGCCTGCCACTCGCGCTCCTTGGCCGCCCACTCCTCGTTGGCCTTCGCTTCCTCGGCCCTCTGCTCCGCCACCAGGTCCCGCACGCGGGGGAAGCGTTCCCGGACGTGCGCCACCCGCTCGGGGGTCATCGCGGCCCCCCTCCCACGATGCCGCGCGCGATCGGCTCCTTCGGGGCCGCCCGGCGCAGGTCCTGGAGATCGTAGAGCAACCGGCCGCGGTGATAGGTCGACGCCTCGTAATGGGGCACGAACACGATCGCCTCGGTCGGGCAGACCTCGACGCAGTACCCGCAGTAGCAGCACTTGTCCATCTCGATGTCGAACCGGGTGAGCACCCGCTCCTTGCCCTTGCCCTCGGCCTCGATGTGGATGCACCGGTCCGGGCAGATCCGCTCGCACTGGAAGCAGATGATGCAGCGGTCGATGCCGGTCTCGGGATCGATCGGCAACGCCAGGAGCCCGTGAAACCGGTTCGAGACGTCGAGCCGCTCGAGCGGATACTTCACCGTGACCTTCCGCCGGAGCATGACCCGGAACGTGAGCCCGAGCCCGGCTGCCAGGGCCGTTACCGCTTTGACCGCGCGATCCAGCAGGTGTCTCGCCTCCCCTAGCCCTCCCCAAGAATTCGCCCCCTGGCGGGGACAGGCTGAACCGATGCGAATTCTTGGGGGCCCCGGGCCATCGTATGGAACAATTTCCGGGACATGCCCTTACCGGTCCACGTCCGACAGCACGATGTCGATGCTGCCCAGGATCGCGATGACATCGGCGACCTTCCACCCCTTCATCATCTCGGTCAGGGCGTACAGGTTGCTGAAGGACGGGGCGCGGATCTTCACCCGGTACGGGGTCTCGGCGCCGTCGCTCACGATGTGGATGCCGAGGTCGCCTCTCGGCGACTCGGTGTGGACGTAGGCCTCGCCCCGCGGGGCCTTCATCGTCATCGGGACGCGGGTCCGGATCTCGCCGCCGGGCAGGTCGCGGAGCGCCTGCCGGATGATCCGGACCGCCTGGCGCATCTCCGCGAGGCGCACCAGGTACCGCGCGAAGCAGTCGCCCTCTTCGAGCACCGGGACCTCGAATTCCATCCGGTCGTACACTTCGTACGGGGCCGCCTTCCGCACGTCGTAGGCGACCCCGCTCGCGCGGCCCACCGGCCCGGACGCCCCCATCGCGATCACATCCGCGCGGCTGATCTTCCCCACCCCCCGGGTGCGGGCCAGGAAGATCGGGTTCTCGGTCAGGAGCTTGTCGTACTCATCGACCCGGGGGAGGAAATAATCCAGGAACGCGCCGCACTCCTCGACCCATCCCTCCGGCAGGTCGGCGTACACCCCGCCGATTCGGAAGTAGACGTGATGGAGCCGGCCCCCGGTGACCTTCTCGAAGAGGTCCAGGATCATCTCGCGCTCGCGGAAGCACCACAGGAACACGGTGGTCGCCCCGAGGTCGATCGCCCAGGTGCCCAGCCAGACGAGATGGCTGGCGATCCGGTTCAGCTCGGAGAAGATCACCCGGATGTACCGGGCCCGCTCGGGGGGCTGGATGCCGGCGAGCCGCTCGACCGCCAGGCAGTAGACCTCCTCGTTGTTGAGCGCGATCAGGTAATCCATCCCGCGGTCGACCAGGGCGACGTTCTGGACGTAGGTCCGGTGCTCCATCATCTTCTCGACCGACGAGTGCAGGTACCCGATGTCGGGTTGGACGTCGACGATGTTCTCGCCGTCGAGGGTCACGATGAGGCGGAGCACCCCGTGGGTGCTGGGATGCTGCGGCCCCATGTTGAGCATCAGCTCTTCGGTGCGGAGCGCCACGCCGTCTCCTACGCCCCGCGCAGCACCGCGGCCGCCTGCTGTCTCAAGATCGGCTCGCGCTTGATCTGCTCCTGGAGCTTCAGGATGCCTTCGATCAGCGCCTCCGGACGGGGGGGGCACCCCGGCACGTACACGTCGACGGGAATCACCTGGTCGATCCCCTTCAGGATCGAGTAGTTGTCGTAGTAGAACGGACCGCCGCAGGTGGCGCAGGACCCCATCGAGATGACGTACTTGGGCTCGGCCATCTGCTCCCACAGCCGGCGCACGATCGGCGCGATCTTGATCGTCGCCCGGCCCGCCACGATGATGAGATCCGCCTGCCGCGGGGTGGCCCGGGGAATCGCCCCCATCCGGTCGAGGTCGAACCGGCTGGCGTACGCCGCCATCATCTCGATCGCGCAGCACGCCAGCCCGAACGTGAGGGGCCAGATCGACGACGCGCGGCCCCAGTTGAGCGCCGCCTCCACCGTGGTCAGGATCAGGCCGCCCCCGGGAATGTTGTCCAGGATGGCCACCGCCTCGGCGATCGGAGCGATCTGGCTCCGGCGCGGCGGCGGCTCGCCGCCGGTCGAGCCCGGCCCTGCCACGAAGCCTGTCGACATGTCGGTCCCCTCTCAGCGTTCGGCCAGTTCCTCGAGGGCTCCTTCGAGGGTCAGCCATCCGAGGGTGGCGCACTTGACCCGGACCGGGAACTTCCGCACCCCCGCGAGCGCCACGAGGTCGCCGAGGTCGTCCTGGGCCGGATCACCGTGCATCATCCCCTTGAAGGCGGCGATCAGCCGGCGGGCCTCCTCGACGCGCGCCCCCTTGATCCGCTCCGTCATCATCGACGCCGAGGCCTGGCTGATCGAGCAG
>VBAO01000033.1 GCA_005883865.1 Candidatus Segetimicrobium genomatis | reverse complement strand
CGTGGAAGATGGCCGGCTGGTCGGGATCGTCACGATCGACCACCTGATCGACCTGCTGCTCGAGAAGTATGGCCCCCGGAAGCTCGGCGGCGGGATCGACCTCCTCCGCCGGAAGGCCATCCGCGAGGGTTCAGGGGCTCGATGACCTTCGCGTTACCCATCTTCCGCCGCGCTTCGAGCGCCGGGGCGATGCGCCGGCTCATGCTCTTCTTCGCGATCATGGGACCCGGGATCATCACGCAGAACGTCGACAACGACGCCGGGGGGATCACCACGTACTCCCTGGCCGGGGCGGGGTTCGGCTACAGCCTGCTGTGGACCATGATCCCGATCACCATCGCGCTGTACGTGGTCCAGGAGATGGCGGCGCGGCTCGGGGCGGTGACCGGCCACGGCCTGGCCGACCTCATCCGCGAGCGGTACGGGGTCCGCACGACCATCCTGGCGATGCTGGCCCTGCTGCTTGCCGACTTCGGGAATACGATGGCGGAGTTTTCAGGCCTCGCGGCCGGCGGCGAGATCTTCGGGATCTCCAAGTACATCTTCGTCCCGATCGGCGCGGTGGCCGTCTGGCTGCTCGTGGTGAAGGGCACCTTCCGGGTGGTCGAGCGGGTGTTCCTGACCGCCAGCCTATTTTACGTTTCCTATATTATCTCCGGCGCGTTCGCGCATCCGGACTGGGGCGAGGTGCTCCGGGCCACGGTCACGCCGTCGTTCAGCTTCCGCACCGGCTACCTCCTGATGCTCGTCGGGGTGGTCGGCACGACCATCGCGCCGTGGATGCAGTTTTTTCTCCAGTCGGCGGTCGTGGAGAAGCGCATCACCGTCAAAGAGTACGGGTACACCCGGACGGACGTGCTCATCGGGTCGATCATGACCGACGTCGTCGCCTGGTTCATCATCGTCGCGTGCGGGGCGGCGATCTTTGCCCACCACCTCCATGTCGAGACGGTCAAGGACGCGGCGCTGGCGCTGTTCCCGCTCGCCAGCCGCTACGCGGGCGCGCTCTTTGCCTTCGGCCTCATCAACGCGTCGCTCTTCTCGGCGTCCGTGCTCCCGCTCGCGACCTCCTACTACGTCTGCGAGGCCCTGGGGTTCCAATCGGGCGTGGACCGGCCCGTCCGCCAGGCGCCGGTCTTCTACGGCCTCTACATCGCCCTGATCGCGGGGGCGTGCGTGGTGGTGCTCCTCCCGGGCGCGCCGCTCCTCCAGATCCTGTTTCTTTCCCAGGTCGCGAACGGCGTCCTCCTGCCGTTCATCCTCATCTTCATGCTCCTCCTGGTCAACCGGAAGCGGCTCATGGGCGCGTACACCAACTCCCGGACGTCCAATGTCATCGCGTGGGCCACCGTCGCGGTCATGATCGTCCTGACCCTGGCGCTGGTGGTGACCCAGGTCTTCCACGTGGGAGGCTGAGGGCCGGCCCAGCGGCCCGCGGCGCGCGGGAAGAGGCAGGGGATTGTGACGACGCAGGGGTACTATCAGGACGCCGATGCCTGACCAGGTCTGGACCGGCCCGCTGCCCACGGTGCACGACGTCTACCGGGCGCGGCAGGTGATCGCCGCGCACCTGCCCCGTACGCCGCTCATCCATGCGCCCGCGCTCGACCGGCTCCTCGGGGTGCGGGTCTACGTGAAGTGCGAGAACACCCTCCCGACCGGCGCCTTCAAGGTCCGGGGCGGCATCAACCTCCTGAGCCGCCTCTCGCCCGAGGAGCGCCGGCGCGGGGTGATCACCGCGAGTACCGGCAACCACGGCCAGTCGATCGCGTACGCCGGACGCCTTTTGGGGATCCGGATCGTCATCGGCGCCCCCAGGGAGAGCAACCCGCTCAAGGTGGCGGCGATGCGCGCGCTGGGCGCGGAGGTGATCCTGGAGGGGCGGGACTTCGATGAGGCGCGCGAATGGGTCGAGGGGACCGCCGAGCGGGAGGGCTACCGGTACGTCCATTCCGCCAACGAGCCCCTGCTCATCGCCGGGGTCGGGACCGCAAGCCTGGAAGTGATGGAAGAGCTCCCCGACGCCGACGTGATCATCGCGCCGATCGGCGCCGGGAGCGGCGCGTGCGGGCACTGCATCGCCGCAAAGGCCTTGAGTCCCCGGGTCCAGGTCATTGGCGTACAGGCCGAGGGCGCCCCCCCGGTCTATCGGTCTCTCAAAGAGGGGGGCATGGTCCATCTCGACCGCATGGAGACCTTTGCCGAGGGGGTCGCCACGCGGGTCCCGTTCGCGCTTCCGATCACGATCCTCCGCCGCCACCTCGACGACATCGTGCTGGTCAGCGACGAGGAGATGAAGCTCGCGATCCTCCTGCTCGCCGAGGCCGTCCGGCAGACCGCCGAAGGCGCCGGCGCGGCGAGCACCGCTGCGGCCCTCCGGCTGCGGGACCGCCTCGGAGGCAAGACGGTGGTGCTCATCCTGAGCGGCGGGAACATCACGCTGGAGACCCTGGCGGAGATCTACCGGGACGAGGCCCGGGTCAAGCGGGCGGCCGGGCTCCTGCGCGGCGCGGCGTCGGGCGCCCGAGCGCCCGGCACCGCGCCGGCGGAACGGACATGACCCACCGCGAGCTCATCGAGGCCGCCGCGCGGGGGGATCGGCCCGAACGCGTTCCGGTTGCGCTCTGGCGCCACTTTCCCGGCGAAGACCAGCGGGCCGAAAAGCTCGCCCAAGCCCACATCGCCTTTTACCGGGCCTTTGACGTCGATCTTCTGAAGATCACCCCGGCGAGCGGGTACTACGGGGACGACTGGGGGCTTCGGGCGGGATACAAGCCAAACCGCGAAGGGGTGCGCACCTACTCCGAACGCCCGATCAAGAAGCCGACGGACTGGGAACGGCTCAAGCGGCTGGACGTGAGCCAGGGGGGGTACGGTCGCGAGGCGCACGCGATCCGGCTCGTGGCCGAGGCCGTTGGGGCCGAGGTCCACATCCTGGAGACGGTGTTCAGCCCGCTCAGCATCGCCCGGACGCTGGCCGGGGAGCAGGCGAGCGTCCGGTATCTCAGAGAGGATCCGGAAGCGTTTCACGCCGGGCTCCAGGTGATCGCCGAGGTCACGGCCGATTTCGTCCGGGCGGCGATCGCGGCGGGCGCGGACGGGGTCTTCTTCTCCACGCAGATGGCGACGACCGATCTGCTCACCCGGGAAGAGTACGAGGAGTTCGGCCGGCCGTACGACCTGCAGGTCCTCGAGGCCGCGGGGACCGGGCTGACGTTCCTGCACATCCACGGCGCGCACATCATGTTCGACCTCTTCACCGACTACCCGGTCAACATCATCAACTGGCACGCGCGCGAGACCCCGCCCCGGATCGCCGATGCTCGGGCCCAGGTGAGCACGTGCCTGGCCTGCGGCATCGACGCCTGGAACACCCTGGCGAAGAAACCCCCGGAGGCGGTCGCCCAGGAGGTGCAGGACGCGATCGCCCAGACCGGGGGGCGCGGCCACATCGTGACGACGGGCTGCGTGATGCCGGTGGACACGCCCGAGGCCAATATCCGGGCCGCGATCGCCGCCGCGCGCGAGGGCCGCTAGCAGTATAATGAACTGTCGGAGCACGACCGAGTGGGGGGAGCGGCATGGGCGAGAACGCGACTCGAAAGATTCTCAAGACGCACCTCGCGGACGGCCGGTTGGTCGCCGGCGACGAGATCGGCATCCGCATCGATGAGATCCTCGACCAGGACATCACCGGCACCGCGGCGATGCAGGAGTTCGAGGCGATGCAGCTTGGGCGGGTCCGGTGCAAGGTGGCGGTCGTGTTCGGCGACCACAACGTGCTGCAGGTCAGCGAGGAGAACACCGAGGACCATCAGTACCTCGCCACCGCGGCCCGCAAGTACGGCATGTGGTGGGCGAAGCCGGGATCGGGGATCGGCCACCAGATCCACCAGGAGCACTTCGCCTGTCCGGGGGACACGGCGCTCGGGGCCGACAGCCACACCCCTCACATCGGCGGCATGGGGGTCTACGCCATGGGCGCCGGGGGGCTCGACGTGGCGGTGGCGATGGGGGGCGGCCCGTATTACTTCGACATGCCTGCCGTGGTCCGCGTCAACCTGACCGGCGCGCTCCGCCCGTGGTCGACGGCCAAGGACGTCATCCTCGAGATGCTGCGCCGGAAGACCGCGAAAGGCGGGTTCGGCAAGGTGTTCGAATACGTCGGCTCCGGCATCCGCGCCCTGAACGTGCAGCAGCGGATCACCATCTGCAACATGGGCGCCGAGCTGGGCGCGAGCACGTCGATGTTCCCGTCGGACGGCGTCACCCGGGACTACATGCGGCGGATCGGGCGCGAGAAGGACTGGCGGGAAGTCCTGCCCGACCCCGACGCCGACTACGACGAAACGATGGATCTCGACCTGAGCGCCATCGAGCCGCTCGTCGCGCTCCCCAGCAACCCCGACAAGGTGGTCCCCATCGGTCAGGCCGAGGGCGTCAAGGTCGACCAGGTCATGGTCGGTTCCTGCACCAACGGCTCGTACATGGATCTGCGGGCCGTCGCGGAGATCGTGAAGGGCCGCAAGGTCCACCCCGACGTGACCTTCTTCATCCACCCGAGCAGCCGTCTGGACCTGGAGGCGCTGTCCCGCGAGGGGTTCCTCACCGAACTGATCGCCGCCGGCGTGAACGTGGAGGCGGCGACGTGCGGAGCGTGCATCGGGGTCGGCCACGTGCCGGCCAAGGGGATGAAGAGCCTGCGGGCCATCAACCGCAACTTCAAGGGACGAACGGGCCAAAAAGAGGACGAGGTCTACCTGAGCTCCAGCGAGGTGGCCGCCGCGTCGGCCATCACGGGGGTGATCACGGATCCGCGGAAACTGGGAATCCCCGCGCCCGCCCAGGCGCTCCCGGAGAAGCTGGACCTCACGAACCCCAGCCTGGTGCCGCCCGCGTCCCCGGCGGAAGCCGCGTCGGTCAGGGTGATCAAGGGCGAGAACATCACGACGATCCCGCTCAAGACGCCCCTCGCCGAGGCGCTCAAGGGCGAGGTCCTGATCGCGCTCGGGGACAACATCAGCACGGACCACATCATGCCGGCCGGCTCGCAGATCCTGCGCTTCCGGTCCAACATCCCCAAGCTGGCCGAGTACGTGTTCAACCGCGTGGACCCGGAGTTCCCCGCCCGGGCCCGGGCCAAGGGGGGCGGGTTCATCGTGGGCGGCGGCAACTACGGCCAGGGCAGCAGCCGCGAGCACGCCGCGATCGCGCCGATGTATCTCGGGATCGTGGGAGTGATCGTCAAGGACTTCGCCCGCATCCACCTGGCGAACCTGATCAACTGGGGAATCCTGCCCATGACGTTCGCCGATCCCGCGGACCACGGCAGGGTGCGGCAGGGCGACGTGCTCGAGATCGCCGACGTCCGCCGGTTGGTCGAGAACGCCGCCTCCTCCCTCGTGGTGAAGAATGTCACCCAGGGGGCGACCTTCAAGGTCGCGTTGAGCCTGAACCGCCGGGAGCGCGCCTACGTGCTGGCCGGAGGCAAGCTCG
>VBAO01000032.1 GCA_005883865.1 Candidatus Segetimicrobium genomatis | reverse complement strand
GGCCACGACCCGGATTGGAGTATACACCGAGCGCCGGCGTGCCTACCAGGACGCCCTCAAGGCCCTGAGCGGGATAAGACCTGGCGCCAGTGGTCCGGGTGACGTCGTTTCCATCCTACTCGCGAAGGATCAGGTCGCGCGGGTGGAGACTGCGCTGAAGGTGATCTACGAAACGACCCAACACGGGGGACACGACATCAGCGATGGAAGAGATTGGGCGACCGTCGAAGGCGAAGCCGAAACAGCGCTCACCATTCTGAGCGAAGCCGGGAAGGGGGCCTCCTGAAAGGAGAAACGCCATGGCCTCCGCGCGCCGCACGATCCGGACGATGTGCCCCATGAACTGCCACCCGACGCTCTGCGGGATGCTGGTGGAAGTGGAGGACGGGCAACTCGTGGGCGTGAAGGGCGATTCCGAGAACCCGGACAGCCAAGGCTTCCTCTGCATACGGGGCCAAGCCTCGCAGGAGATCATCGGGAATCCGAAGCGGTTGCTCTTCCCGCTGGTCCGTGACCGGAGAACGGACGACGCCTGGCGGCGGGCGAGCTGGGACGAGGCGCTCGAGCTCGTCGTGGCGCGGATGCAGACGGCTGGACGGGAAGCGGTGGGATTCTGGCAGGGCCACGGTCACTTCGCCAACAACTACGGGACACGCATCGCCTCCCAGCTCCTGCGTCGCTTTGCCAACTTCTACGGCTGTCAGTGGTGGCACCCGGCGATGATCTGCTGGGGCCTGGGAGGCTTCGGGATCGGGCTGACGGGTCCCCTCGAGACGAACACCAAGGAGGACATGGGCGCGCATGCCAACCTGATCCTGCTCTGGGGGGCGAACCTGGCAAGCCAGCCAAACACCGGCCGCCATCTCTCGGCGGCGAAACGGCGTGGAGCCTGGGTCGTCACGATCGACGTACGCCACACCGAGGCGGCGGCGCAGTCGGACGAGGTGTTCGTGATCCGACCCGGGACGGACGCCGCGCTCGCCCTCGCGTTCATGCGTGTCATCGTGAGCGAGGGGCTCTATGACCGCGAGTTCGTTGACAGGCATACGGTCGGCTTCGATCGGCTGTCCGAGCATGTGAGGACGTATCCTCTCGAGCGGGCGGCGCGTGAGACCGGGCTCGCGGCCGATCGGATCGTGGCGCTCGCCCGCCGCTACGCCACGACGCGGCCCGCGATGATCCTTCTCGGAGGCAGCTCGATGCACAAGGGCGCGAACGGCTGGCAGGGCGCCCGGGCCGTCGCGTGCCTGCCTGCGCTCACGGGCAACCTCGGCGTCCCCGGCGGGGGCCTCGGCCCGCGCCACGGGGGCGCGAGTCACGGCCAGGCGCTGGGGAACATCGCTGCCCTGGCGCGCCGGCCGCCGGGCCGCTATGTCCCAAACCAGATGCCCCGGATCACCGAGGCCCTGCGGGACGGCAGCGTCCGCGTCCTCTTCCTCCTCGGAACCGACATGCTCTCATCCTTCGCCGACGCTGAGCACGTGGCCGCGGGCCTGGCCCGGACCGACCTCGTCGTCACGCACGACCTCTTCATGAACGACACGGCCCGCCGCTTTGCCGACGTGGTCCTCCCCGCCACGGCGTGGCTCGAGGAGACGGGGTGCAAGAGCACCAACACCCATCTCTACCTGATGCCGAAGATCCTCGACGCAGCCGGCGAGGCGCGCTCGCTGACCTGGATTCTTCGGGAACTGGCACGCCGTCTGAACTTCGCAGATTTTTTCCCGTGGGAGACCGACGAGGGACCGATCGACGCGATCCTCGATCACCCGGCCACAGGCCGCGCCACTGTGGCCGCCTTGCGCGCGGAGGGCGGGATCCGGGCCCTGCGCATCTCCCACGTCGCCCACCCGGACCGCGTCTTCCCCACGCCGTCAGGCAAGGTCGAGTTCTACTCTGAGCGCGCGAAATCCCTCGGGCTCCCAGCCCTGCCGGTTTACGCGCCGCTGCCCGGGTCCGACCGTTACCCGTTGAGCTTCCGCCAGGGCAGGACGCTGACCCAGTTTCACGGCTTCTACGACCACGGTCAGGCGCTCCCCACGCTCGCGCGATCCGACCCGGAGCCGAAGCTGTGGGTCTCGTCGGCGGATGCCGCGGCACGAGGCCTGGAGGATGGCGCGCCGATCCGCATCTTCAACGATCGGGGTGAGTTCCGGGCACGTGCGCACGTCACCGATCGCATCCCGTCCGGGACGGTGTGGATGCGCGACGGCTGGACGGGGCTGAATCGCCTCACCTCAGGGGAACCTTCGATCCCCGACGAGGCGGTCGACACTTTCGATTTCTCCGCGGGCCAGGCCGCCTTCGATGCGATGGTGGAGGTGGAGCGCACCGGGTGACGATGAGGACTCGCGCCGTGATCTTCGAGGAACTCAAGGCTTTTGGCCTTCCTGTCCTATGGGGGTTCGTCGAAGACCCGTCATGGCTTGGTCGAAGATTCCATCGATGTACGCATCGGAGAGCGGTCCCGTACCCATCTGCAATCGATAATACATGGGCGCATATAAAAGATCGATGACGTCATCTGGGTCGACATCGGAGCGCAATTCTCCTCGACGAATCGCCTCGCCGATGACCGACCGCGCCAGTTTGCGCCTCGGCAACGTCCATCGTTCGCGAAAGGCCCTCGCCAGCTCTGGATCAAACTGCGCTTCGGCAAGGAGCGCCTTGACTAACGCGCCATCGCTGCCTCTAAACGACCTCGCCATTGCGCGCATCTGTCGTCGGATGCTCTCCGTGACAGTGTCAGCCTTTGGGAAGAGACTGCCTGAGCCAACCATCATGGTGAAGGCATCCATAATCACGGCCGCTTTGTTCGGCCAGCGCCGGTAGATCGTGGTTTTCCCCACCCTGATCTTCGCTGCGATCGCTTCAATGCTCACCGCACGAAATCCCACATCCAAAACCAGGTTGAACGCGGTCTTCAAAATGGCCTGATGAAGTCGCCCACTACGTGGGCGTCCTTTTCCGGGCTCGTGTGTCACGCCTTGGATCGCCTCCTGCGCCATAGCGTTCGAGTATATTTGGCTTGACAACGATACGATACGTATCGTATCATATATTCAGTCAGCGCGCCACCGCAGGGTGGATGGCGCGGTGAACTAACAGCTCCGAAGGGGAGAGGAATCGTGGCCATGACCCAACACCGCACCCTCGAAGGATTGAAGGCTCTCGTCACGGGCGCCACGTCGGGTCTCGGGCAAGCGATCGCCGTCAAACTGGCTCGCGCTGGCGCTGAGGTCGTCGTCCACGGCCGCGACGCAGCGCGCGGCGCCCAGACCGTTGACGCGATCCGCGCCGAAGGCGGGAGCGCGCAGTTCGTGGCGGCTGACCTCAGCAATCCCGCAGCCATCGCGCGCCTTGTCGAAGAAGTCGGCGAAATCGACATCTTGGTCAATAACGCCGGATTCTCGAAGTGGGGACCGACCGTAGAGTTTGACCTGGCGTCGTTCGACGCCATGTTTGCGGCCAACGTCCGCGCGCCGTTCTCGCTGGTCGCGGCATTCGCGCCAGGGATGGTCGCACGCGGAGCGGGGAGCATCATCAACATCGGCAGCATGGCCGGCCGCATCGGTCTGGCGGGAGGGGCGGCCTACGGCGCTACCAAGGCGGCCTTGGGATCGCTTGGGCAAGCATGGGCCGCCGAGTACAGCTCCAGCGGTGTGAGGGTGAACACCGTCGCCGCCGGTCCGATCTATACGCGGCCTGAGGCGCGCGACCTCTTTGATCGGCTCGGAGCCACCACGGCGTTGAAGCGCGCCGCCGATCCGGCAGAGATCGCTGAGGTCGTTGCATTTCTCGCTTCCCCGGCCGCGAGCTACGTCACGGGCGCGATCGTCGCCGCTGACGGCGGTCGAACGGCGATATAGCGATGGATCGTGTGGCGCCGCCTCATACAATGAACGTCTTGTCCTCCCATTGGCGAGCCATCGCCGCGGCGGCGGCGCTGGTCGTCATGGCGTCCAACTCGACGTCAACGAGCGCGCTTTTTGTCGCCTACCATACCCGTTGGGGCCTCACGGCCGCCGATATCGGTCTGGCGTTCTCCGTCTACGTGGGAACGCTGATCCCCGTCCTTCTCATTTTCGGCGGATCTGCGGAGCGTTTTGGCCGCCGCCCGGTCGTCCTCGCCGGCATGCTCTTCATGGCTGCCGGGACGTTGACGCTCGTCATCGCGCACGGCCTTCCCCAGTTGATTTGGGCTCGTTTGTTGCAAGGTGTGGGAGCTGCCCTTGGAATCGGTGCGATTTCGGCGACGTTCACCGAGGCCTATCAGGGGAAGATCGCCGCAGGTCAAGCCCTTGCCGTTGTCACTGCTATTGCCCTCTCCGGCGGCCCGGTCGTTACCGCGGTAACCTACGATCTCGGAGGGGGTCCAAATCTTTCCTATCTCCCCATGCTCGTCCTCGCAGTCGCTATTTTAGGGTTGGCGCCGATCTTCGCGACGCGCACGGCCAGGATCGGCTCCACGGGCCCGGTCGAGGGTGTTTTGCCGACGTCGGTGGTGTGGCGAGGTCTGAGTTTCGCGATGCCAATCATTTTCGTCGGCTGGGCCGGCAACTCGCTCTACCTTTCGCTCGTACCCGCCTATCTGTCGGCATCTCTACATGCATCCGATCCGCTCATAGGCGCCGGGGCATTCCTGGCTACTCAGATTTCTGGCGTCTTCGCAAGCATCTATTTCGGTAACGTCCAACCGGAGAGAAACGGGGTCGTGGGCCCTCTCGTTGTGGTTGTCGGTCTGATTTTGCTGGTTACTGCGACGCAACAGAACCTCTGGACGGTCATCATGATCGGCACCATTCTGGTAGGGGCGGGCAGCGGTATCGCGAGCGGAGCGGCGTACGTCATCACGGCTCGAGTCGGGCAAGGGCAACGAGCACGCACCTTTGCCCGCTTACTCGTCGCGGCGTACGCCGGCTACGGCCTGCCGTCCCTGGTGATCGGGATAGTGGCTACCCACTTTTCCTTTGCTGCAGGCTTCGCCGCCATCGTGGGGTTGGCAGCTATTGCAGCTATGCTGCCATTCCTCAAAAACGGGCAAAGCGCGACAGTCTCTGAGCACCCAACCGCTGCCGCCGGGACGGCCGAGCTTCCGAGAATGTTCGCTATGTGCCAACACTGCGACACCGCTTAACGCGCTTGGCGCAGAGGGGCGTTTCTTTTAACCTCGCAGAACCATTAGAAAAGGAGGACGAGAGCAACCTTGTGCGGTCCGGTGCAACCGGCTTCGTGGTGGGCGCGCGAGAACTTGAACCTCGGACCTCATCGCCGGAAGAGGAGCGGGTCCCGGCAAAACAGGCAGGAACGCATCCGTTGCATTCACCAGGACGCGCCCCTTCCCGGGGAGAAGGGCATCCCGAGGCACTTCCAGGGCGGTGCTTGTTTGAAATGAGGAGGCTATGAGACCGAAGAAGGAGACACAGAAGTCCGCCAAGAGCGCCACCGTGACCGGCAAGGCGGTGAAGGGATTCACGGACGAGGAACGCGCCGCAATGAAGGAGCGCGCCCAAGAGCTGAAGGCGGAAGCGCGCCGAGGCCCGCGCGCGAAGAAGGCGGATGGGGAAGGTGACGTGCTCGCGAAGATTGCCGAGATGCCGGAACCGGATCGCGCCATGGCCGAGCGGCTCCATGCCATCATCAAAGCCAGCGCGCCA
>VBAO01000031.1 GCA_005883865.1 Candidatus Segetimicrobium genomatis | reverse complement strand
CAGATGTGCTTGAGCAGGTCGAGCCATCGCGCCGCCGTCCAGGGAGCCTGCTCGAACTCGGGCGAGAAGAGGCCGGTGATGCTGAGGCCGAACTGCGCAAACGCCCACCACATCAGGACGAGGGCCAGCATGAAGTTCGGCACCGCGACGCCGATGTAATTGACGACGGTCAGGATGTAGTCGAAGACCGAGCGGGGATGCGTCGCCGAGTAGATGCCCGCCGGGATCGCGATCACCCAGGAGAGCACGAACGAGAACAGCGCGAGGAGCACGGTCAGAAGCAGGTACTGGCCGATCAGTTCGGCGTTGGGCCGCTGGTACTCCAACGACAGGCCGAGGTTGCCGTGCAGGAGGTTCTGGACCCAGCGGAGGTACTGGACGTGGAACGGCTGGTCGAGCCCGAACTGCCGGCGGAGCGCCTCGACCTGCGCCGCGTCGATCGACGACCCGGAGGAGGCGAGCGTGGAGAGATAACTCGTGAGGAAGCCCCCGGGGGGCGCCTGCACCAGCGCGAACACCACGATCGAGAACACCGCGAGCAGGACGGGCAGCAGGAGCAGGCGCTGGATCAGGACGCGCACCATCGGATCCGGACCTCGGTGTGGGCGGCGGGCGGCGCCGCAGGGCCGCCCGCCGCGACTCGGTGCGCGCGCCTACTGGTAGTAGAACTGCTCGGTGCGCGCGTTCCCCGGCGTGCGCAGGGGCCAGTCCTTGCCCAGTTTGGCCGGGACGTTGTGCATCCGCACGTTGACCACGGCGACCCCCTGGTCCATCGGGGTCAGGCCGATCGTGCCGATCTCGAACACGTTGTCCACCCAGATCTTGAAGATTTCCTGGGCGATCCGGGCCTGTTCCGTGGGATCGACGGTCTTCGCCTTGTCGATGAGTTCGACGAGGCGCTTCACGGGCGCGGGCGGCTCCACGCCCTCTCTTCCGCCCGTATCGAACCACGCTTTCCACAGCGGTCCGGTCGTGATGTTCCCGTAGAGGATCGTGCGCGGATCGTACTTCGGAGTTCCCGTGAACGGAAAGCCGGCGGTGTCCTCGTTCCAGATCTCGGCCTGCAGGTCGTTCGACTGCCGCAGCTGGAAGTGCAGGGACCGCTCGCGGACCTGCACGATCGTCTTGATGCCGACGCGCTCCCAGTCTTTGGCGATCAGCTGCGCGACGTCCGGCCAGGGACCGAAGACGGGCACGACGGAGATTTCGACCGTCGCGCGACGGGTCCCGCCCGCAAAGAGGCGGAAGCCGTCCGCGTCCTTCTTGTCCAGCCCGATCCGGTCGAGCATCCGGTTGGCCTCGTCGGGCCGGTACTCCGTGTACTTCCGGGCGTAGGCGTCGCCCGGGTAGTACGGCGACCAGGGCGCGGCCACCGGCTGGCGGGCCTCCCCCAGGCCGAGGAATGCGGACTCCTTGATCTGATTCCGGTTGATGGCGTAGGACATGGCGATGCGGAAGTCCCGGTTCCGGAACAGCGCGCCGAGGTCGGCGTCCTTGCTGTAGGTCTCGTTGAACGTGACGTCGGCGTCCGCGCCGCCGAAGCCCTGCCAGAGGATGACGCGGTACTTGCCGTCCTTCTCGTGCTCCTTGAGCACGGGGTAGTTGCCGAGGATGATGTGCCGCTCCTGCTCGTCGAGCTGGCCGGCGATGGCGGCGAGGTTGAGGGACTGGGCGTTCGCGAAGAACTTGAACTGGATCGTGTCGATGTACGGCAGCTGGTTCCCCGCCCGATCCACGCCGACGTAGTAGGGGTTGCGGCGCAGCACGTAGAGCTGGTCGCTGATCCGCGTCACCCCCCTCCACGCCGCCATCACGGGGCGCTCGGGGTTCTCCGGCGGATGCGCCCGCGCCGCGAAGAGCTCCACCCAGGTCTTGAACCCTCCGGCGGCGAGGAAGCACGCGTACTGCCGGTCGCCGCTGTCCTTGTTCGCGAGTTCCATGGGGAAGGTGGTGTTCGGCTCCTTGTAGACCCAGCGCACCGTGATATCGTCCACCCGCTGGACGGTGACGGGCGAGCCGTCGTGGTTCTTCATCCAGACCGGGAGCGCCGGCGTGACGTCCTTGTTCAGGAGCACGTCGGTGTACCAGAACAAGATGTCGTCGGCGCCAAACGGGCTGCCGTCCGACCACTTGGCCCCCTTCCGCAGCGTGACCGTCCAGGCGGTGAAGTCCTTGGACGACGTCACGCTCGAGGCGTACTTGGGCTCGACCTTGGTGCCGTCCGGCGAGTAGCGGACCAGGGCGTCGTACACGATGCGGTGGACGTTGTTGAAGTCGCTCGGCCCGAGAAACCCCCGGCGCCACACCCCGCCGTACCTCCCGACCCCCTCGACCGTGTCGACGACGAGCGGGTTCTCCGGCAGGCGCTGGTCGACCGGCGCCAGTTTCCCCGCCCGGACGAGGTCGGCCAGCATCGGCGCCTCGTGGTACGCGGACGTTTGGGCCAGCGCCGGTCCCTGGCCGCTCCCGCCCGGGAGCCCGATCCCCAGCGCGAGCAGGGCGGCCACAAGGACGACGCGGGACGGTGTGCCTCTCATCGGAGCGCCTCCATTGCTCTCGGTATAGCGGAATGTCGGTCCCTTCCCCTCGGATTCACGGAGGGCCGGTCGATAACCTGTTTCAATGCTCGCCACGGCCAGTAGCTCGAGCGGGCAGAGGTCCTGTTTAAGAGCGCGGCTCACTGATCGTGACCAGCAATCGCAGAAATAATGAGGGCGTGCCTGTCAAGGCCACCCCTTGGGACCACCCGCAGGGATCTTCAGGAGGTCGATGCTGGAATATAACTGATTGCCGACCCCGGCTTCTGTGGCTTTACATGGAGTTTAAGGCGTTTGGCATTTCGATCAGGGGGGATTTCATAGGGGGGGCCGCGTCGTGCGACAGCCGGAACGTTTGTACGGGGTATTTGCAATAATCGTGAAGGCGGGGACGAAGGCAACACTCGCATTCGCGGTATTCATGACACTGTTCCTGAACGCAGCTCACGCATCCGGCCTAGTTACGTTCACGAGTCCCAACCCGCAGGTCTCCGGATTATTTGGCACGTCGGTCGCAACCAACGGCCCTATCGTGGTCGTTGGTGCCCCTCAAGAGACCGGGGGCGGGTATTCTTCGGCAGGCCACGCCTACATCACCGATACAACAAAGCCCCTGACCATTACACTCACGAGTTCCAACCCGCAGGTCGACGGATCATTCGGCACGTCGGTCGCAATCAGTGGCACGACCGTGGTCGTTGGTGCCCCACAGGAGGATGCGGGTGGGAACGCGCAGGCAGGCAACGCATACGTCTTCGATGCCGCATCAGGCGACCTAGTCTGCACGCTCACGAGTCCCAACCCGCAAGCCACCGGATCATTTGGCTTTTCAGTCGCAATCAGCGGCCAAACCGTGGTCGTTGGTGCCCCATTTGAGGATGCGTTTGGGATCTCGCAGGCAGGCAACGCATATGTCTTCGATGCCAACTTGTGCACCCAACTCGACATACCCCTGGAGGGCCTTTCGAGTCCCAACCCGCAAGCCACCGGAGCTTTTGGCTTTTCAGTCGCAGTCAGCGGCCAGACCGTGGTCGTTGGTGCCCCAACGGAGGATGCGGGTGTGATCTTTCAGGCAGGCAACGCATACCTCTTCGATGCCACGGATGGCTCCCTAGTCTCCACGCTTACGAGTCCCAACGCGGAGACCCAAGGATTTTGTGGCGTTTCGGTCTCAATCAGTGGCACGACCGTGGTCGCTGGTGCCCCAAACGAGACCGGGGGTGGGCAGGCGGGTGCAGGCAACGCATACGTCTTCGTGCGCCAATCAGACGGCGTCTGGATCCAAGAGGCAGTCCTCACGAGTCCCAACGCGAAGACCCAGGGATTTTTTGGCTTGTCGGTCTCAATCGATGGCCAGACCGTGGTCGCTGGTGCCCCAGAGGAGACTACGGGTGGGCAGGAGCGTGCAGGCCACGCCTACGTCTACACCTTCGAGGCGATACCTGACGCCTGGGTCCTCGGGGGCTCGTTTGCGAGTCCCTACGCGCAAGAGGGCGGACTGTTTGGCCAGTCGGTTGCTGGGTCTTTCGACAGTGCCAGCGGTGAGACCGTGCTCCTGTTTGGTGCTCCAGTGGAGACTGCGGGTGGGCAGGAGGGTGCAGGCCACTCTTACTTAAATATCGGAACCGCGCCTTAACAATCTGTCTCAGTGTGCGCATTTCGGTGATGCTGAACACCCACATCGCTTGATCGTGAACGCTCAGATCGGACCATCATGATCGGAGCGGAGCGACGTTCGGCGATCGGTTAGTCGAGCTTATTCTCCTTCCTTGTGGCCGACTCTCGGAAAGAGGAATCTCGGACGCATCGATAGAAAACGGGCTCCTATAGAACACATCCACGCCCGGAACCTTCGTCAGCGAGAGTCCTGCTATAGAGGAGGGGACCAATGGCCACGCTAACGCGCCGAGGCTTTCTCACCACGATGACCGCCGGTGGAGGGGTGGCTGCCGTCTCGGCCCTGGGCTTCGACCTGGCCCAGGCCTACCAGGTCCGGCAGACCCTGCGCATCGCCGGGACCACGCAATCCCACTCGGTCTGCCCATACTGCGCCGTCGGGTGCGCGCTCATCGCGTACACGCGGAAAGAACCTGACGGCACCGTCAAGTTGCTCCAGATCGAAGGCGACCCGGATAGCCCCATCACCGAAGGGCGGCTGTGTCCGAAGGGCGCCACCTCGATGCAGCTCGCCACGTCCACCCGCCGGGTCGAAAAGCCGCTGTACCGGGCGCCGGGCGCGACGGCGTGGAAGGAAGTGTCCTGGGATTTCATGCTCGACAAGATCGCGCAGAACATCAAGGCCACCCGGGACCGGACGTTTGTCACCACCGACGCGGCGGGGAACCCCGTCAATCGCTGCGAGGGGTTCGCGTTCGCCGGCGGAGCGGCGTTCAGCAGCGAGGAAGGCTACTTCGCGACCAAGGTGATGCGCGGCCTGGGGGCCGTCTACTTAGAGCAGCAGGCCCGGGTCTGACACGGCCCCACGGTGGTCAGTCTGGCCGCCACGTTCGGAAGAGGGGCAATGACCAATCACTGGAGGGATATCAAGAACGCCGATCTGATCTTGATCAACGGAGCCAACCCCGCCGAGGCCCATCCCGTCGGGTTCCAGTGGTTCATGCGGGCCAAGCTGGATCCCGCGAGGGGCCCCGGCCGCGGGGGCGGCGCCAAGATGGTGCATGCCGACCCCCGCTTCTCGCGCACCTCCGCGGTGGCGGACATCTACCTCCGAATCCGGACCGGCACCGACGTCGCCTACTTCGGGGGGCTCATCCACCAGGTCATTCAAAACGGGCAGTACCACGACGAGTACGTCAAGCACTACACCAACGCGTCGTTCATCGTCAAGGATGGGTACGACTTCAAGGACGGGCTCTTCTCCGGGTACGACCCCAAGCGCCGCGCCTACGACACCGCGACGTGGGGGTACGAGCTCGACGCCAAGGGATTCGCGAAGCGGGACCTCACGCTCGAGCATCCCCGCACCGTGTTCCAGCTGATGAAAGCGCACTACGCGCGCTACACGCCCGAGATGGTGTCGCGGATCACCGGCATCCCGCAGGGCGACTTCATGAAGGTGGCGCAGCTCGTCGGCGAGATGGGCCGGCCGGACAAGGTGATGACGATCGTCTACGCGGTCGGGCTCACCCACCACACGACCGGAGCGCAGCTGATCCGGTCGGGCGCCGTCCTCCAGCTCCTGCTGGGCAACATGGGACGGCCCGGCGGCGGGATGAACGCCGAGCGGGGGCACGCGAACATCCAGGGGAACACCGACCACGCGATCTCGTGGGAGATCCTGCCCGGGTACCTCGCGATCCCGGCCCCGGGCGAGCGGACCCTGGACGACTACGTGAAGGACAAGGCGGCGAAGAAGCTGGACCCGAACTCGTGGAACTTCTTCGGGACCAACTACCGGAAGTTCATGGTGAGCCTGCTCAAAGCCTGGTACGGCGACGCGGCGACCAAGGAGAACGAGTTCGCGTTCGACTATGTCCCGAAGCCGGCCGGGAACTCCTCGTGGATGACGATCTTCGACCAGGCCCTCCGGGGGAAGATGGAGGGCGTCATCCTGTCGGGGATGACGGCGACGAGCATCGGCCCTGACACCAACCAGGTCCTCCAGGCGCTGGCGAACCTCAAGTGGCTGGTCGTCATGGACGCATTCCCGACGACCAGCTCCGAGTTCTGGCACGGGCCCGGGATGGATCCCAGCAAGATCCAAACCGAGGTCTTCCACGTGCCCTGCACGCACTGGATCGAGAAGGACGGCTCGTTCGTCAACAGCGGCCGCTGGATGCAGTGGAAGGACCAGGTGATCCCCCCTCAGGGGGACGCCCGCCACGACCACTGGGTTACCGCCGAGCTGTTCCAACGGGTGAAGGAGCTGTACCGGCGCGAGGGGGGCAAGTTCCCGGATCCGATCATGCACCTGACGATGGACTATAAGGACCCGCGGAAGCCGGAGCTGGACGAGATCGCGCAGGAGATCAACGGCAGGGACCTGACGACCGGAAAGCGTCTGGCGACCTTTGCCGCGCTCAAGGACGACGGCACCACGACCTCGGGCGATTGGATCTACACCGGGTCCTACCCCGAGTCCGGCAACCTGTCCAAGCGGCGCGGCGGCGTCCAGGATCCTGCCAAAAACGACCCGACCGGGATGGGCTTCTACCCCAACTGGGCGTGGAGCTGGCCCCTCAACCGGCGGGTGTTGTACAACCGCGCCTCGGCGGATCTCGAGGGCAACGCCTGGGACCCGAAGCGGCCCGGGATTCAGTGGAACGGCGAGCGGTGGGTCGGCGACGTGCCGGACTACCCGGCCACGATGAGCCCGAAGGACCCGAAAGCGTGGCTGCCGTTCATCATG
>VBAO01000030.1 GCA_005883865.1 Candidatus Segetimicrobium genomatis | reverse complement strand
AGAGCGCCGGGTGATGTTGCGCCGTCCCGGCGGTGCGGTGCCCCAGGTGCAGATGGTGTTTCACGCACCCGCCGCGTCGGACCCGCAGTTCTTCCCCGCCCTCCTGCTCGACGGCGTGCTCTCGGGGTTCAAGGGCCCGGGCGTATTCGGCGGCGAGGCGATGGGGGTGCGCAGCAGCCGGTTGTACCGGGCGCTGGTGGAGCAGCAACTGGCCGTGGATGCGGGCAGCGGATTCCGTCCCACGGTGGATCCCACCCTGTTTGAGATCGGCGCGACGCTGCGGCCGGGGGTGGCACCCGACCGCGCCGAGGCCGTGGTCCTCGACGAGCTCAAGCGGCTCGGCGACGAGCCGGTCCCGCGCGATGAACTGGAGAAAGTGCTCAAGCAGGCGCGGGCGCAGTGGGTCTACGCGGGCGATGGAGTCAGCAGGCAGGCGGTGCTGCTGGGGAGCACCGAGATCGTCGCGGACGGCGAGTATCTGTCGCGGTTCTTGGACCGGTTGACCGCGGTGACCCCGGAGGTCATGCAGCAGGTCGCCCACCGATTGTTCACCGATCGCAACCGGACGGTCGGCTGGTACATCCCGGAGGCCGGACCGGCTGAGGTCGCCCAGACCCGGGATGGGGCCCGGCAGGCCGCCGAGGCCGCCGCCCATGAGTAACCCTGTGGTGCGTGGGTTGGCCCTCCCGATCACCCCCGGGGCGGTGCTCCGCGAGCCCCTCGGCCATGGAGCGGTCGCCCTGATCCGGGAGAAGCACGCCAATCCGGCGGTGACCATTCTCGGCTACCTCCGTGCGGGAGCGATGCACGACCCGGAGGGGAGAGAGGGCCTCGGGCTCTTCACGGCCTCGATGCTCACCCGAGGGACGGCGGCGTACACCTCACAGGGGCTGGCCCTGGTGCTCGACTCGCTTGGGGCCAGCCTGAGCGTCCGCGGCGATCTGGAAGGGGTCGCGGTGTCCGCACGGTGTCTTGCGGAGGACGTCGAGCAGATCCTCGGGCTCGCCGCCGAGGTCATCCTCCGCCCGGTGTTTCCTCCCGAGGAGATCGAAAAGCAGCGCGGGAGGATCATCACCGGGATTCGGGAAGGCCGGCTCGACACCCGGACCGCCGCCGAGAAGGCGTTCCGCGAGGTGACCTACCCGCCGAGGCATCCCCACCATCGGACCCCCGAGGGCGAGGAGGCCTCGATCGCCGCGGTCACGCGCGACGACTTGGTGGCGTTTCACCGCCGCTACTACCGGCCCGACGGGTTCGCCGTTGCGGTCGTCGGGGATGTTGTTCCTGCAGGGATCCTGGAGCGGCTCAGGACCTTGTGGGACGGGTGGCGGCCCCAGGCTGCGGTGGAGGCGGTCGTGCCCCCGCCCGTCCGGCCGGCCTCTTCGGTCCAGCGCAAAGCGGTCGCGATCCCCGGAAAGGCTCAGGCGGACATCGTCCTGGGGGTCCCGGGATTCAGCCGGCTGAGCCCGGACTTCTACTCCGCCATGATGGCCGACCTCATCCTCGGCCGGCTCGGGCTCATGGGGCGGCTGGGCGCCTCGGTCCGCGATGAGGAGGGGCTGGCGTACTACGTCTACAGCCAGGCCCAGGCCGGATTCCTGGCCGGCCCGTGGGCGGTGCATGCCGGGGTCAGCCCCCGGAACGTCGAGCGCGCGGTCGAGGGGATCGTCCGCGAGATCCGCGGGTTGCAGCGCGAGCCGGTTCGGGGTGGAGAGCTCCGGGACGCGCAAGACTATCTGGTCGGGTCGCTGGCCGTGCGGCTGGAGACCGATGCGGGGATCGCGCAGGCCCTCCTGGAAATCGAGCTGTTCGATCTGGGCCTCGACTACCTGCTCCGGTACCCCGCGCTGATCCGGGGCATCACGCCCGAGGCCATCGGCGCGGCAGCCTCCCGCTACTTCAACCTCGACGGCTACACCGTAGCGACGGCCGTCCCTGCGTGACCCGCGTCGCGTTCGGGCTGGGCGGCAACCTCCCGGTGCGGCAGGCGGTAGAATACGCCCGGTACGCGGAGGCGCAGGGATTCGAGTCGTGCTGGGTGCATGAAGCCTACTGGAACCGGGACGCCCTGTCCTACCTCACGGCGATGGCGGCCGGCACGCGCCGCCTCGGCCTCGCGACGGGGTGCATCAACCCCTATACCCGGCATCCCGTGCTCGTGGCATCCTCGCTCGCGACCCTGGATGAGCTCAGCGGCGGGCGGGCGGTGCTCGGATTCGGGACGGGCTATCCGGGACGGCTGGATGAGCAGGGCATCGCGCACGACCGTCCGATCGCCGCGATGCGCGAAGGGATCGCCCTCATTCGGAGGCTCTGGCAGGGCGAAAAGGTGACCTCCGCCGGCAGAAGTTTCTCGCTGCGGAACGCCGCGCTCAGCGTCCGGCCCGCGCATCCCGTTCCCGTTTACCTCGCCGGATGGGGCCCCGCGATGCTGCGGATCGCGGGCCAATTGTGCGACGGCTACGTGGCGCGCGCGCTGGAGTCGCCGGCGTCGTGCCGCCGGCTGATCGGGGCCGTCCGGGCCGCGGCGTCCGCCGCCGGCCGCGCCCCGGGGGCGGTGGATGCGGCCGCCTATGTCCTCTGCGCGGTGTCTGAGGATCGCGCCGCGGCGCGCGCGGCGATGCGCCGTGACCCGTTCGTCATCTACCAGTTCGCCGTGATCGACGAGGGCGTGCTGCGCGAGAGCGGCGTGGACCCCCAGGTCAAGCAGAGCATCGGCGAGCCGTTCTGGCGCGGCGACCTCGAGGCCGCAAGCCGCGAAGTCTCCGACGCCCTCCTCGACGAGTTCGCGCTGGCCGGCACCGCGGATGACGTGATCGCCCGGCTCGGGGCGTATGCGGAGGCCGGCGTGCAGCTGCCGATCCTCCAGCCGGTTACGACGGCCGAGCCGGAGGTGCGGCGCGTCATCGATGCCGGCCGCGAGTTCGCCCACAGCGGAGCCGCGGCCCGCTAGGTGGACGTCCAGGCCGCGATGGTCGGGGGGACGGGGGATCATGCCTGAGTTCGCCTATTTCTGCGGCACCGAACAGTTCCAGCCCGAGCTGCTGCTCGAGCATGCCGTGCAGGCAGAGGCGGTAGGGTTTGACGCCGTGACGGTCTCAGATCACTTCCATCCGTGGGTGGACGACGCCGCGGCCTCGGCGTTTGCCTGGAGCTGGCTCGGCGCGCTCGCCACCCGCACCCGACGCGCGCGGATCGCCACCGAAGTCACCTGCCCTCTGTTCCGCTACCATCCGGGATTGATCGCGCAGGCGGCGGCCACCGTCGACCGGCTGTCCGGCGGCCGGTTCGCCCTCGGCGTCGGCACCGGCGAGGGGATCAACGAGCGGCCGCTCGGATGGGAGTTCCCGGGCCACAAGGAACGGCGCGACCGCATGGTGGAGGCCATCGCGATCATGCGGGGTTTGCTGGATGGCGAGAAGGTCGATTTCTCAGGAGAGTATTATCGGACGCGAAAGGCCAAGCTCTACAGCCCGCCCCTGAGCCGCGTCCCGATCTGGATGTCGGCGGGCGGAGCGCAGTCCGCCGCGCTGGCCGGCCGGCTCGCTGACGGGCTGATCGTCAGCGTGAAGGTTCCGGCCGAAGCGCGAGCGCAGGTCATCGATCCCTTTTCGCAGGCGGCGCGCGAGGCGGACCGGCCCAGGCCGACGGTCGTCGCGCAGCGGTGGTCGATCCTGGCCCGAGACGAGGACGAAGCGTGGCGGGCGCTCGCGGCCTGGCGAGGGCTGCGGGTGGAAGGCCGGCTCGACGAGGTCGATCCGTCCGTGCTCCGGGCGAGGGCCGACGCGATGGACCGGCGCGAGATCATCGGGAAGTACGCATGGGCCCGTACCCCGGCGGAGCTGGTCGAAATTTACCGGCCGTTGGTCGAGGTCGGGGCGGACATCGTCACGCTCCAGGTCACGTCGGTCAACCAGAACGCCACGATCGAGGTCCTCGGAAAGGACGTGCTTCCCGCGCTTCGCCGGCTTGCGCCTGATGCGTGAACCGGGGCTACACTTTGCGCATGGCATAGTCGAATCGACGGCGACGCCGGCACCCCGATGATGTCCTCAGCGACCATTATCGCCATCCCGGGGATCCCCGATGTCCGCCCCGGCATGGCGCTCCCCGACCTGCTGGTGCGGGCGCTCCACGCCGCGGAGATCCGGCCGTCCGTGGGCGACATCCTGGTCGTCGCGCAAAAGGTCGTCAGCAAAGCCGAAGGGAGCGTCGTCGACCTCGCGGAGGTCACGCCGCGGGCGGAGGCACACCGGCTCGCCGGCGAAACCGGCAAGGATCCGCGGCTCGTCGAGGTCATTCTCCGTGAGTCCACCCAGGTGGTCCGCGTCCACGCGGAGGTGCTGATCACCGAGCACCGGCTCGGGTTCATCTGCGCGAACGCCGGGGTGGACCACAGCAACGTCGGGCTCGGGCCGGACGTCGTCTGCCTGCTGCCTCGGGACCCTGATGCGTCGGCCCGCGCGATCTCGGCGGCGCTGGGCGCCGCGTTCGAAACGCCGGTCGCGGTGATCATCAACGACAGCCACGGCCGCCCGCACCGGGAAGGGGCGGTGGGCACCTGCATCGGCGCCGCGGGGCTGGAACCGCTTGTGAGTTTGGTGGGGCGCCCCGACCGCTACGGCTATACGCTGCGAACGTCGGTCGAGGCCGTCGCGGACGAACTCGCCGCGGCCGCCACCCTCCTCCAGGGCCAATGCGACGAAGGCACCCCCGCGGTGCTGATCCGGGGGGTGCCCGTCAAAGAGGGGCCCGGCGGGGCCGCCCAGTTGCTGCGGGACCCTGCGCGCGATCTATTCAGGTAGCTTAAACTTAGCGGCCCGGTGCCCCGAGGCGAGCGCGACGACCACCCCCGGAGCAGCTATGGATGCTGGTTGCGCAAGCGGCTAATTGGTGCCAGTATTGAGCACCGCGGGGAACGCAGGGCACGATTCATTATTGATCGACCCCATGGTGGACGGGTTGGGCTTGTGGAGTATGATGTTGCCGCCAACCAACGGGTGGAACGGGGGAGGAGACCCCGTCCCGAAGGTGGTGTAGACGACTGCGTTTGCGATGGGAATAGACGTCGGGTTCGTCAGCTGGATGTCGAATTTGTCACTGGTGCCCGATCCGCTATCGTCAGCGGCCCGCACGGCGAAGTTGACCGTGGAGGGGATAAGGGGGGTCGGGCTATTCGTCGTGGCCGTGCCACAGATGAAACGGGCCCTGGAGTCGCCAAATATATCAACCGCGTACGCCGTGATCATGGTCCAGTGAGCGTTCAGCATCGCCCCCCCGGTCAATATCGAGCCATGGTCGATATACTCCAGATGGCCCCACAACCCGTGCCCGTCTCCCCCTTGCTTGCATCCGCCGCCGACGCCGAAGTTCGCATGGACTGAGTTTCCATTGGCGCCGGGGAGGAGGATGAAGCCGCCGCCCGTCAGGAAGTCCCCCGGGGGGTTCGTATTCGTCGAGGGCGGTTGGCATGCGAACGTGACGGGCTGCGCACCCCCGGGTTGTACGGTGAACAACAACGGCGCTACTGCGAGCATGGCGGCTCCGAGAACCCTCGCTGCTCGAAGCATCGTGCTTCCCCAGCTTACCCGCGAAATGATCATCACAGTCCCGCCGCCTGGACCGCGCTCGCCTGCCCGGTTACAGTTGACGCATCGGCTGCCGCGGATGCGATGATGACCTCGTTGATCACCACCCAGCCTCCAATGATCGCGATCGTCTGGTTCGGGGTTCCGCTGACGGCGATGGGGGCTCCGTCGATCACGAGATTGACGACCGAGGCGGAACCGATGCCCGCGGCGCCCGGGGCCGACCTGGCCAGGGCCGTCACGAGATCGGCCTCGATGGTGGTCCCGGCGACCTCCAGAGCCAGGTTCGCCGTCGAGACATCAGAGACCACCTGGTCGGGGCCACCGATCGTCGCGGCATGGAGGACTTCCCCGGTGAGCAACCCGGGGATTTGGCCCGTGAGCGCCGATGCCCCCAGCGCGCCGGGGGTTCCCCCCAGATCTCCTGTGCCCCCGAGCACCGTGGTGATCCCCGACCCGAGCGTGCCGGTCGCCGTTCCGGTTGCGTCCGCAACGATCGAAGTTATGGTCCCGGTCGAGATTTGAGCTCCGGTGGGGACCGGCCATCCCGCCAACCCGACTACAAGCATGCTGAGTGCGACGAGAGCCCAACGGCGCTGAACTATCTGCTGCATTGCTCACCTCCAGATCTCGAGTTGGCCGTCTCCGGCGAATTGACCGGGCAACGAACATCTGATCCCTACAGCGGCCTTGGGTGGGGCGACACCCGCAGGCATCATATGTAGTGATGATCCCCAGAATATATAGGGTGATCTTCGGGCATTATGGTAGGGGAAATCCTCTAGAACAATTGATCGGTATGGACAGCCTGTTGTGCCCCGATCGCTTGTAGCCGTGAGTTGGGGTGCCCTACACGCCGAGGTACTGCTCGCGGATGTCCGCCGCGGCGGTCAGGCCGTCGGGAGGTCCCGCGAAGACGACGCGCCCTTTGTTCAGGACGTAAATCCGGTCGGCCACTGCCAGCGCGAGGGCGAGGTTTTGCTCCACCAGC
>VBAO01000029.1 GCA_005883865.1 Candidatus Segetimicrobium genomatis | reverse complement strand
TCGAGAACCCCACGCGGTAGACGTCAGGGGTCACGACGAACCGGCGCGCGATCCAGTCGGTGAGGCGGGAGAGCCGGTAGGCGACGACCATCGGGACGCCGACGCAGGCCGCCTCGACCGTGGCGGTGCCGGAGGCCACGACGACGATGTCCGCCACGCGCATCACATCGAGGGCGCGCCCCGGGACGAGGCGCACGGGGCAGCCGGCGCGGTCGATGGCGCGTTGAATCTGCGCCCGAAGAAACGGCGACGCGACCGGCAGGAGGAACTCGGCCCCTCCGCCGGCCCGCAGCTCGCGGGCCGCGGCGAGCATCGGCGCGAGGAGGGCTCGAATCTCCTGCACGCGGCTGCCGGGGAGGAGGCCGATGACCGGGCCGGGGAGGAGCCCCCATTCCTCGCGGAGCCTCCCGGCGGAGCCGGCGTCCTCCTGCGCCGCATCGACCGCCGGGTGCCCGATAAAGACCACGTCGGCGCCCGCGCTGCGATAGGCCTCGGCTTCGAAGGGCAGGACGGCCAGCAGGCGGACGGCGGTCCGGGCCATCCGGGCGGCCGTGCGGCCGCGGCGGAAGTAGATCTGCGGGGGAACGAAGTACACCATCGGGAGCCGCCCGGCGAAATGCCGGGCGAGTTCCCGGTTCATTCCCGGGAAGTCGACCAGCACAAGCAGATCGGGCCGGGCCCGTTCGATCAGGCGCACCAGCCCCCAGAACCGGAGGGCGAACACCGGCAGGCGCGCGTACGCCTCGACGTACCCGATGACTCCCCACCGCACGCTGTCCACCAGCACATCGACGCCCGCGGCCGCCATCTCGACCCCGCCGGCCCCGGCGATCGAGAGGTCGGGGCGGCGCTGCCGAAGCACGCGGGCCAGGAGCGCTCCCTGATGATCGCCCGACACCTCGCCCGCGACGATCAGGACGCGGGGACCGGCGCCGGCCACGCGTCACACGTCCGCGTCTCGGGCGGCCGCGGCCACCGCCACAAGCGCGAGATCGGCATCCGCGGCGGCGGCGACGACCCGGTCCCGCTCCAGCACGAGGGTCCGACCCGCCTCCACCGCGAGCGCCGTCCCGCGGGCCTCGCCGAGGGCCGTGATCGTCGCCGGACCCACGACCGGGAGGTCGTATCTCGGATCCTGCTGCGGACGGCTGACCTTGACGACCACGACGCCGGCGCTGAGCGCGCCCGCGCGCCGGATCATCTCGTCGGTCCCTTCGGCGGCTTCGACCGCGACCACCGTGCCGTTCCGCACCGCCACCGCCTGCCCGATGTCGAGCGCGGCGATCCGCGAGGCGAAGCGGAGCCCGGCCTGGATGTCCGCGGCCTCCGCTTCGGACGGCGCGCGGGGGCTGAGCACCCCGGGACCGGGGACGAGGTGCCCCAGGTAGCGGGCCTGGTGTCCCACTTCAAACCCCGAGGTCTCGAGCACGGCCAGGAACGCACCGACGATACTGGTGTCCCGATAATCGGGCGTGCGGCGGGCCACGGCCTCTCCGTGCGCGTCGAGCCGGACTCGGCGGAGCGCGGGGAGCTTGTCGACCTTCCCCGCCAGCACCACCTCGCGCACCCCGTGGCGGCGAAACGCCTCGATGATGCCCCCGAGATCCCCCAGGCGCACGGCGTAATAGGCGTCGGCGACCCGCTGGAGCGCGGGATCCGCCTCGAAGATGTCGACGCAGACGACGCGCCGGCCCCGGCGCCGGGCTTCCTCGACGACCTCGATGGGAAGCGCGCCGCGCCCGGCGATCAACCCGATCGGGGCGTCCGCGTCCACTACCGCCCGATCCCCATCCCCCGCGCCTGGCTGTCGCGGATGAACTTCACGAGGTGCCGCACCTCGCGGGAGTCTCCCAGCTCCCGCTCGATTCGCTCCAGGGCGTGGGACACATCGAGCGCCGACCGCGTGAGCAGCCGGTGCGCGCGGCGGAGGGTCAACTGGACTTCCGGAGAAACCCCCGCTCGCTGCAGGCCCACGCGGTTGATGGTCACGATGCGGAGCGGGTCGCCTTCCACGAGCATGTACGGGGGGACGTCTTTCAGAATCCGCGTGAGCCCGGTCACCATGGCCAGCGTCCCGATGCGCGCAAACTGGATCACGCCGGCCATGCCGCTGAACACCACCCGGTCCTCAACGACCACGTGGCCGGACAGCTGGGTGAAATTGGTGATGATCACCCCGCTCCCGATCTGGCAGTTGTGCCCGGCGTGCGAGTAGGCCAGCATCTGCGTGTCGTTGCCGACCACCGTTTCGGCGTCCTCGCCCGTGGCCCGGCTGACGCTGACGTACTCCCGGGCCGTCACCCGGTCGCCGATCCGGAGGAAGCTGCGCTCGCCCTTGAAGTGCCGGTCCTGGGGAACGCCGCCGAGCACCGCGCCAGGGTACACTCGGCAGTCCCGCCCGAGCGTCGTCCACTCCTCGATCACGGCGTGGGGGCCGATCCACGTCCCCGCCCCGATCCGCGTGTGATCCGCGATCACGGCGTGAGGGCCCACGCGCACGCCCGGTTCGAGTTCGGCCCCCGGGTCGACGGTCGCCGCCGGATGCACCAGCGGGCCCACGCGATCCTGCACGCGTGACCGGTCGGGCCGCGTCATGGCTGAACCTCCTCGAGATCGACGATTTGTCCGTCCACGAGCCCTTGGCTGATCCCCTCCAGATCCACCATCGAGTAGGTGAGCACCCCGTCCGCCACGACCTCCCCGTCCACCCGGCCGGTGGCCCGCATCTTGCCCACCCGCCCCCGGACGCGGATCACGACCACCTCGGTAATCAACTGGTCCCCGGGCATGACCGGCCGGCGGAACCGGCACCGGTCGATCGTCGCCAAGTAGGCGAGTTTCCGCTCGGCCCCCGGGAGGCGGGACGCCAGCACCCCGCCCACTTGGGCCATCGCCTCCACGATCAGGACCCCGGGCATGATGGGGTGGCCGGGGAAGTGTCCGCTGAAGAACGGCTCGTTCGCGGAGACATTCTTGAGGCCGACGATCCTCCGCCCGGGCTCGAACTCGAGGATGCGGTCCACCAGGATAAACGGATAGCGGTGGGGGATGTGACGCATGATCTCCCTGATCTCCATCGGGCCCGGTCGCCAGTCCTCCACCGTCATCCCTCCCGATCGCGCAGCGCCCTCGCGAGCGCCACGTGCAGGCTGTGGCCCGCGCGTACCGCAATGATATGCCCCTGAATGTCCCGGCCGAGCATCGCCAAGTCCCCGAGCAGATCGAGGAGTTTGTGGCGCGCCGGTTCGTTGGGGAACCGGGGGGGGTTCAGATACCCGGCCCCACCGATGACCAGGGTGTTCTCCAGCGAGGCGCCCAGGGCCATGCCCTGGCGGTGCAGCGTGTCGGCATCCCGTTCATACCCCCACGTTCGCGCCGGGGCGATGACCTCCTCGTACCGGTCCGCGGTCGGGTCGTACGTCGCGGCCTGGTCCTCCGACGACGGGGCATCCAGCGTGACCACGCAGGCGGCTCCGAAGCGCGGGGCCGGAAGGGCCACGGCCGCCGAGCGTCCGTTCCCCACCCACACGGGCTCCCGCACCCGCAGGACCGGCCTCGGCGAATCCTGGGACCGCACCCCCGCCCCATGAAGCGCTCGAACGAAGGGCAGGGCGCTCCCGTCCATGCCGGGGATCTCGCTCCCGTCGAGCTCCACGTCGAGGTTATCCACTCCGACGGCCCACGCGGCCGAGAGCAGGTGCTCCACGGTCTGAACCCCGTCCTCGCCGCCGAGGCAGACCCGGCCGGTGGTCCCGCTGACGGCGTCGAGGGTCGCCCGGACGGAGGGCGCTCCCCGATCCGTCCGCCTGAAGAGGATCCCGGTATCTTGGGGAGCCGGGTGGAGCGTGATCCGCTGCCGCCTGCCGGTGTGGAGCCCGATCCCCTCGAGCCGCACCGCTTCCCCGATCGTCCCCTGGCGCGACCGGTCCACCGGGAGCTATCCGCCTTCGAGGCGCCGCACGCGTTGCTCGAGCTCCCGGAGGTGCCGGACCATATCCGGGAGACGCCGGCGGGCCGCCTGGGCGCGCCGCTCCGACATGCGCGGCCAGGCCGGGTGGCCCGCGACGATGCTGCCGGCGGGCACATCATATTGGACGCCGGTGTCGCCCATCACCACCACGTCGTCGCCGATCTCGATGTGGCCGTTGATGCCGACCAATCCGGCGATCAGGACCCGGTTGCCGATGCGCGTGCTCCCCGCGATGAACACCGCGGCCGCGATGGCCACATCCTCGCCGATCTGCACATTGTGCGCGATATGGATGAGGTTGTCGAGCTTCGTCCCGCGGCCGATCCGGGTCGCCCCCAGCATGCCCCGGTCCACCGTGACATTCGCGCCGATCTCCACGTCGTCGCCGATGACGACGCGGCCCACCTGGGGGATGGCCACGTGCCGGCGGCCGGCGTCCTGCGCGTATCCGAACCCGTCGCTCCCGATCACGGTTCCGCTCTGGATCACCACCCGTGCGCCGAGGGCGCACCCGTGCCGGATCGTCGCGTGAGCATGGAGCACGCACTCCGGGCCAATCTGGACCCCGTGCTCGATCACGGCCTGGGCGTGGATCTGCGCCCGCTCGCCGATCGTCACGTCGTCGCCGATGACGGCGCACGGACCCAGGAACGCGCCTTCGCCGATCCGCGCGCGCGACCCGATGACGCAGGTGGGATGGATGCCGGCTGGGGGCGCCGTCGGCGGGATGAGCGCCCGGATCGCCAGGGCGAGCGCCAGGCGGACGTTGCCGACGCGGATCGCCGGGAGATGGGTGGCCGGGGCGTCGCAGGCCAGGATCACCGGGACGCGGGCGGCCTCGACCTCGGGGAGGCGGCGCAGGTCGGTCAGCACCACCACGCTCCCCGGCCGGGCCTCCTCGGGGGGGACCACCTGATGCACTTCGATGCCGGGGTCCCCGACGAGGTCCCCGCCGACGCGCTGGGCCAGCGCATCCAATCGCATCCGACACTCCACCGATTACTTGAGCCGGTCGATGACCTGCTGGGTGATGTCCAGACCGCCGAACCACACGGGGCCCTTCACCAGAACGGCCTTCAGCTGACCCTCCCGGGCGATCTCCCCGGCCACTTTGCTCAGCTGCTGGGCCAACTGGCCCTCGAGGTCGCGCTTCATCTGTCCCAGCTCCGTGAGATCTCGGGCCCGGCGGGCGCTCAGCTCGGGTGCGCCGACCTGGGCGGCGATCGCGGACAGTTCGGCGACCATCTGCTTCTCCCGGTCATCCAGCTGCTTCTGGTACTGCAGCGCTTTGACGCTCTCGTTGAGGACGCGCTGCGTGTCGACGACCCCGACGGGCGGCGCCCCGCACCGCCCGGCGGTCAACGCCGCGCCGACCGCCAACAGCCCAACCAGGACCCACGTCATGCTCGCCCTCCTTCACCGCCTGATGCGGGCGATGAGCTCGTCGGTGGCATCCACCGTCCCCGGCGAGGCGACCGCCTGGGTGAGCACCGCGTCCCACCCCTTCTCTTGCGCCAGCGCCGCCGCCTCGACCCGCAGATCGGCCAGGATCACCGCGAAGAGCCGCGCCCGTTCCAACTGGATGCTCCGGAGCTCCGCCCGCAGCGTGCGGAGGCGCGTCGTCTCGGCCTCCATCTGCGCCTTGAGCCGCGCTTCCGCCTCGCGCCCCTGCGTCTCTCGCGCCGCGTCCACGATCGCCTGCTCCTGACCCCGCAGGCGCTGGTTGAACTCCGCCTGCTTGGCGGTGAGCCTGGCGCGCACCTGCTCCGTCAGCGCCGCCGCACGCGCGGTGACCAGTTGCTGGCCATCCTTGGCCAGCTGCGCCTGATAGGCCCGCAACTCGGCGTTGGACGCGTCGATGCGGGCCTTCTGAAAGTCCTGAAGGGCCTGCTGGTTCGCCTTTTCGCGCACCGCGATCTTCTGATCGCGTTCGCCGACGAGCTTCTCGAGTTCCCGGCTGAGCCGGTCGGCGTCGCCCTTGCTCGATTGCTG
>VBAO01000028.1 GCA_005883865.1 Candidatus Segetimicrobium genomatis | reverse complement strand
AGCCGCCGGAGGATGGGCGTGCAGATGCGCCACGGCCTCCCGCTCGCTGGCCACGACGGGCAGGATCGTCCCCAGCCCGGTGATCCTGAAGATCTTCTCGATCGTGGGCTGGGTGGTGATCACGACGATCGCGCCCCGGCGCTCGTGAGCCTGCTTCTGCGAATCGGTCAGGACCCGGAGCGCGGTGCTGTCGATGTAGGTGACCTTGGTGAGGTTCACCGCGAGGAGCGGGGGTGTGGCGGTCGCGGCCCTGCGCAATCCCTCTTCGAGTTGGGGGGCGGTGTAGAGATCCACCTCCCCCGCCACGTCGAGGATGGTCACCCCTTCGGCCGTGCGCACGTCGATCCCGAGTTCCAAGGCTCCTCCCCGCTGCCCGCGCCGTCCGTGCTGAGGAGTCGATGCGATCGTCCTATACCTCCCCGTGACCACGGATGGCCGCTTGATAGAGCCCGATCCCCTTGTTGGAGATCGCCGAGCCCGCATATCCCATCACCAGCAGAAACAGCCCCTTCGCCACCACCAGAAGGACGGTGCTCAGGTTCGCCGGCGGAGGGGATCCCAGCACGCCGGAGTTCTGCAACTCCGTATACGCTTCGTAGAAGACGGTGACGAGGAGCAGGATCCCCAACACGAACACGACGATCCCCGCCGATCTCACGAGCCCGTCCACGGGGGACCGCACCGCCCTGGTCCCTCCCCCGTCCCCCACCGTGGTTCGCGCCATTGCCCCCCTCCCTTCCATGCTCACTCCACGCGGGCCCCGGCGAGCGCCGTCGCGCAGGAGCACGCGCGTCTCTGCGGCAACCGCTCCACCATGGCGCGCACGAGGCGCCGGAGCCTGTCGTTGTTCTGCTGCATCACCTGGGCCACCGCCGCCTGGGTCACGGCCTGTACCCCAGGGTCTCCCTCGACGCCGACATCGTAGTCCGTGATCAGGGAGATATTCACGTAGCACAGCTCCATCTCCCGCGCGAGCACGCACTCCGGGTAGTTGGTCATGTTGATGACCTCCCACCCCTGCGTGCGAAACCACCGGCTCTCGGCCCGGGTGCTGAACCGGGGCCCCTGGATGATCACCACGGTCCCCCGCTCGTGCACGGGGATCCCGAGCCTCCGCGCCGTCTCGACGGCGAGGGGTCTCAGGGTCGGACAGTACGGGTCGGCTCCCGAGATGTGGGTGACGATCGGGCCGTCCGCGAAGGTGTCGGCCCGCCCGGTCGTCCGGTCGACGAACTGGTCGCAGATCACGAACTCGCCCGGCCGGACATGGGGCTGCAGGCTCCCCGCTGCGCACGGGCCGAACACCCACCCGACCCCAAGGGATTTCATCGCCCACATGTTGGCCCGGTAATTGATGCGGTGGGGCGGCAGCCGGTGGGTCCGGCCGTGCCGGGGGAGAAATGCGACGCGGCGCCCCGCGATCTCGCCCAGCGTCACAGCATCGCTGGGCTCGCCGTACGGCGTGTCCACCTTGACCTCCGGGGCACCCTCAAACAACGAGTAGAACCCGGACCCCCCGATCACCCCGACCTCGGCCTGCCGTTCAGCCAATTCGAGCCTCCTCGCGTTGTCCCCGTCCGGGTCACCCGGCGGGCAGCGCCGCCGCCCCTTCCGCGGCCCGGACGATCTCGGGGAGCACGGTCCCAGCCTCGCCGCGCAGCACGAGATCCGCCAGCGCATCGCAGGCGGTCTCCTCGCGGTTCACGATGATGAGCCGCGCCCCGCGCTCGACGGCCAGGACGGGCAGCCCGGCGACCGGGTGGACCTCCAGCGACGATCCGACCACGAGCAACACCCCGCATTCCCGGCAGGCGGCCTCCGCCTGCTCGTACGCGGAGGCGGGCAGGAGTTCCTCGAACAGTACCACGTTCGGGCGACGGAGCCCCCCGCACCTGCCGCATCGGGGAAGCGCCCCCGCCCGCAACACCGCGCCCATCTCTTCGATCGGCCCGATGGTCCCGCACCCGGCGCAGCGGGCTTCGCGCAGATTGCCGTGAACCTCCACGACCCTGCGCGAACCGGCCCGCTGGTGCAGGCCGTCGACGTTCTGCGTCACCACCACCTGCACCATTCCCAGGGCTTCGAGCCGCGCGAGCGCCCGGTGGCCGGCGTTCGGAGCGGCATGCGCGAGCGCCTCGAGACGGTTCGTGTAGAACGCGTAGAAGGCCTGCGGGTCCCGGCGAAACGCGCTCAAGGAGGCGATGCGCGCAGGGTCCATCCGCGCCCACAGCCCATCCTTGGACCGGAAGTCCGGGAGGCCCGACTCGGTGCTGATCCCTGCCCCGGTGAGCACGACATTCAGCCGCCCGCTGCGCAGGAGCGCGGCGGCCTGCGCCACCCCCGTGGAACCGCCGGGCGCGTGCTCGTCCCGCCTGCCTAGCACAGCCGCCCTCGGTCGTCGAACCGCAGGGCCTCCGGCGGACCGACCGCGGCGATGTGGGACCGTCCCTGCAGTTCTCCCACCAGCGGCTCCGAGACCCACACCTCTTCGAGGTGCAGCGTGTTCGGCACCCGAACGATGCGCGCCCCAAGGGGGGCCCCGAGCCCGAGGCTCCCCAGCGCGGCGAAGAGTGCATCCCGTTCGGTGGCCAGGGTGATCGGGAGCATCGCCCGCTGGACGTAGGTGCTGACGATACAGTTCAGATACGTCGCCGCGAAGTCGATCCGGTCGACGAGCGCCCGGGTGGTAAAGTCGGCCAGCCCAATCCCCTGCGCGTTCCCCTCGGATGCGTCCGACAGCCGCAGCGCGATGATCCGCTCGGCGTGCGGGACGTCGGGCTCCGCCAGGCCGGCGATGCGCCACCGGCCGATGACGTTCACGTCCATGCCCGTCCCGCTGTAGTCCTTGCCCACCTCGTCGACGATGAGCACGTCCATCCGGTCGACCGGCAGGCGCGGCATCATCGCGCGGGCTTCGGGGAACAGCCCGACCTCGGCATCCGGGATCTGTTCGGGCGGGATCCCGACCACGCGGGCGGTCTCATCGTAGGCGTTTTCGATGATCGCGACCCCGGCGAGCACCCGCCCCGTCCCGATGACACACTCGGCAATCTCCCGGATCGCCCCTGCCATGTGCGCCGGCCCCTGCTGATGGATCTGCGTCGCGCCTGGAGCCTTCCCCAACCCGACGCCGAGCATCTTCATCACCCCGCTCCCGAACGGATGGCTGAAGCCGGTGTGGGGCTTGATCCGGTTGACCGCCAGGATCGTATCGCACGCCGCCGCGTTCCGGTCGCAGTACGCTGTGAACCCGCCGGGCGTTCGCCCCAGCTGCACCGTCTCCATCGACGTGGCGACCGGCGCCCTCATCGACTCGGGCGTGATGCCGAGGTGCTGGAGCAGCCGCCGCTGTCCCTCGTCGGTGCCCCCACCGTGGCTCCCCATCGCCGCCACGACCAGCGGGTCTCCCCGCGCCGCCCGAACCTCCTCGACGACGGTGCGAAGAATCGGGACGATATCGCGGATCCCGCGGCTCCCGGCCGTCACCGCGATCCGGCTGCCCGGACGGATCCGCGCGCCCAGGTTGATCCGGCGCAGTTCCGCGCGCACGGCGGCCGGCACGTCCTCGACGCGGGGGCGGGGGAACCGCTGGTGCACCCGAGCCATCCGGGGGACCGCAGCGGGAACGCCGATGCCCGGAGGAATCCGTTCGACCCCGATGCTCATCGCGGCGCTCCGAAATCGGGAAATTGCCTGTTGAGCCGCCCCGATGGTATCATCTCGGTGAATCGCGGGTCAACCCGCCGGTGTAGACAGCCATGTCCAGCGCCTATTCCCTCGTCGATCTGCCGCGCGCGTTCCGGAGTCCCGGCCGCGTCTGGTTCGGCGCGCACGCGTCGGAGCGCCTCGGCGAGTGGCTGCAGGAGCTCGGCCTCCGGCCGGGGCGCGCGTTGCTCGTCACCGACGCCGTGGTGGACCGCCTGCGGCTGGCCGCGGGGATCGACGCCGGTCTCGCCGCGGCCGGATTCGACGTCCACCGGTTCGCGGAGATTCCGGGAGAGCCCAGCATCGAGGTGGCCGATCACGCGGCGGCGCTGGCCCGGCGCATCGCGCCCGCGCTCGTCGTCGGCGTGGGCGGCGGCAGCGTCCTCGATGTCGCCAAGCTGGCCGGCGCGCTGGCGCGCAACCCGGGCGGCGTCCGGGACTACACGCACGTGGCCACGCCCCGGCAGCGGTTCGCGGAAGCCGCCGTCCCGACGATCCTGGTGCCGACCACCGCGGGGACCGGCGCCGAGGCGAGCCAGAACGCCGTGGTCACGGTCGGCGATCGCAAGGCGTTTGCGAACGGCCACCCCCAGCTCCTCCCGACAGGCGTGATCCTGGACCCCCTGCTGACGTACTCGCTCCCTCCGCCCGTGACCGCGCACACGGGCCTGGATGCCTTGAGCCACTGCATGGAAGGGACGCTCTCGACCAACGCCACGGCGCTCACGGATCTTGTGGCCGCCCAGGGGATCGGGTTGATCTTAGGCGCGCTTCGGCGCGCGTACGCCTCGGCCGGATCGGAAAGCCCGGATCCCCTCTCGCGGGCGCACATGGTCCTGGGCGCCTACATGGGCGGGCTCACGCTCAACGCCGGGATGGTCCTCGGCCATTCGATCGCGTACACGCTCGCGAACCGGCTCCACCTCCCCCACGGATTGTCGTGCGCCATCGCCCTGCCGTACACGCTGGCCTACAATCGAGGCGCCGCCCAAGACCGGCTCGCCGGGATGGCGCGGGCCGCAGGGGTGGACGGCCAGGACATCGTGGCCTGCGTGGAGCGGCTCTGCCGCGACGTCGGGATCCCGGACTCCGTTCGCGCGCTCGGCCTCGAACGGGATCGGCTCCCCCACCTGGTCGACGAGTGCCTGGACCAGTACCCGCGTCCCAACAACCCCCGCCCCCTCGACCGGGAGTCGCTCCGCTCGCTCTATGCCGCGATGTGGGAGGGGCGCCCGGCGCACGAGTGGCGCTGACGCCGGGCAAACGCGTCACGCCATTTGCGATTCATGGCTCCCGCTCGAGATTCGGGGAGCGTCCGCGGCGCGCGGGGGATCGTTTCAACCCTGAACCGGACGCTGCAGGTGGACGATGTCGCTCGCCGATCTGCTGTTTGGAAAACCGCTCGCTTCAGCAGAGTTGCGCGCCGAGAAGGTCGGGCCGCGCGCCGGCATCGCGGTGTTCGGTCTCGACGCGCTCAGCTCCGCCGCCTACGGCCCGGAGGCGGCGCTGACATTACTCATTCCGCTCGGCGCGGCCGGCATCGCCTACATCCTCCCCCTGAGCGCCAGCATCATCGTTCTGCTTGCCATTCTCAATTTTTCGTATCGCCAGACCATCGAAGCCTACCCAACCGGCGGAGGGTCGTACACGGTCGCCCGGGAGAACCTTGGCCCGCTACCGGGATTGCTGGCGGCCGCGGCCCTCATGATCGACTACACGCTGGTGGCGGCCGTCGGGATTTCGGCCGGCGTGGGCGCCCTCGTGTCCGCGGTCCCCCGGCTGCAGCCGCATACCCTCGGGCTGTGCCTCTCCATCTTGGTCTTCATCACCATCGTGAATTTGCGCGGAGTTCGCCAGGTCGGCTCCGCATTCATCGTGCCGACCTACCTGTTTGTGGGGAGCCTGCCCGGCGCGATTGCGCTCGGAGTGTTCAAAGCGCTGGCCGGGGGCGGGCATCCGGCGCCGGTGGCGGCTCCACCCGCCCTCCACCCGCAGGCCGCGGCCCTGAGCACCTGGCTCCTGCTGCAGTCATTTTCGAACGGCTGTACCGCGATGACCGGGGTGGAGGCGGTCAGCAACGGCGTGAGGTCATTCCGCGAGCCGGTCTCGAAAACGGCGCAGCGGACGCTGACCGCGATCATCACCATCCTAGCGGTGCTGCTGGCGGGCATCGCCTATCTTGTCC
>VBAO01000065.1 GCA_005883865.1 Candidatus Segetimicrobium genomatis | reverse complement strand
CCCGTGGGATGAGGACAGGATGCCCCTGTCGCCGGCGAGCAAGGCAAACCTCCTGCGTAGTTTTGGACTCGACCGGCCTCTGTGGCAGCAGTACCTCCTGTACCTCTGGAACGCCGCGCACCTGAACTTCGGCGTCTCCTACCAGCGGCCGGGAGAGTCCGTCATCAGCCTGCTGGGGCATGTGTGGCCGGTGACGATGCACCTGGGAGGCATGGCCCTTGGGATCGCCCTGCTGGGCGGCCTGGGCCTCGGGGTGGGCGCGGCGCTCCGGCAGAATACGCCGGCCGACTACCTGGCGACGGGCGTCGCGGTGTTCGGGCTCGTGGCGCCCCATTTTGTGCTCGGCAGCCTCCTCATCCTGCTCTTCAGCACCCTGCTGGGGTGGCTCCCGGCGGGTGGGTGGGAAACCCCGCGGCACTGGATCCTGCCGACCATTACCTACAGCCTGGCCCCGCTCGGCGTGGTCGCCCGGTATGCGCGGGTGAGCATCCTCGAAGTCCTCACCGCCGACCACGTGCGTACGGCGTGGGCGAAGGGACTCAATGCGCGGCGGGTCGTCCTCCGGCATGTGCTGCGGAACGCCATGATCCCGCTGATCACCATCATCGGCCCGCTGGTGCCGGACCTCCTCACCGGGTCGCTGTTCGTGGAGGGCATCTTTCGCGTGCCCGGGCTGGGACATTACTTCGTGACGAGCGTGTACGATCGCGATTACCCGATGATCATGGGCCTGGTCCTGCTCGGCACGCTCCTGATCAGCGCGACCTATCTGCTGAGCGACCTCTTGTACCTCGTCGCCGATCCCCGGATCCGGTACGTCTAAGATGACGGCCCAGGCCGCCCCGGGCACCCAGCGGCTCGCCCTGGCGCTCCCCCCGGCCGCCGCCGGGCGGCGGGCATGGGCGCGCCGCGCGTCCAGGAACCGGATGGCGCTGGCCGGTGCGGCCATCGTGGCGATCCTCGTCCTCCTCGCCCTGAGCGCGCCCTGGATCACCCCCGCCCGCTATGATCGCCCCGACTTCGGGGACGCCTGGCAGTTCCCGTCCCCGCGCCACTGGATGGGAACCGACGGGGTGGGCCGCGACCTCTACTCCCGGGTGGTCTACGGGTCGCGCGTGTCGTTGCTGGTCGGCCTCACCGCCCAGACCATCGCGCTGGGGGTCGGGCTGCCCCTGGGGCTGTCCGCCGGGGTGCTCGGCGGCCGCGTGGATTTCGCCGTCATGCGCGTGGTCGACGCCCTGACCGCCTTCCCCCAGTTGTTGTTTGCGCTCCTGATCATGGTGGTGCTGGGGAGCGGCCTCGGAAACATTCTGCTGGCCATCGGGCTCCACGCATGGATTCCGATCTGCCGGCTGGTGCGGGCCCAAAGCCTGCGCGAGCGGGAGCAGGAGTACGCCGAGGCCGCGCGGGCGCAGGGGGCGGGCCGGGTCCGCATCGTGCTCCGCCACATCCTTCCGAACCTGCTCGCGCCCGTGATCGTTGCGGTGACGCTGGGGATCCCGCAGGCCATCTTCACGGAAGCCGCGCTCAGCTTTCTCGGCATCGGGATCAAGCCGCCGGCGCCCAGCTGGGGACAGATGGTCGGGGAGGGGGTCAACCACATTCGCTTCTACTGGCATCTGGCGTTGTTCCCGGCGGTGATGATCGCCTTCACCATGGCGGGGTTCGTCCTCTTGGGGGACGGGTTGCGCGACGTCCTCGATCCACGGGCGTCGATGTGATAGGGACTCGAGAGAGAACGGGAGGGGGGAGGATCGTGAGACACTATGATGGGAACACCGGCCGGCTCGCCCGAGCGGTGTGGTTGGTGATGGCCGGCGCCGCGCTCGGCATCGGGCCCGGATCGACGGTAGGAGCGGCGACCGTCAACTCGGCCGGGACCAGCCTGCCGGGCGATGCGGCGCCGCCGTCCGCGCAGGTGCTGACCCTCCTGGGGCGCGAGGGCACCTACATCGACTGGAGCAAGACCGTCCAGAAGAGCCAGTGGCATCCCGGGCTCATGAGCGAGCCGCTGATCATGCAGGACATCAACGCCGAGATCAAGCCGCTGGCGGCGGAGCGATGGACGATCTCGCCCGACGGGCGAACGTGGACGTTCTTCCTGCGGCGGGGGCTTCAGTGGTCGGACGGCGCGCCGCTCACCGCCGAGGACTTCGAGTACACGCTCAAGCGGATCGCCGACCCGCAAACCGGGTTCGACGTGGCCTGGTACTTCGGGGCGATCAAGGGCTTCACCGAGGCCAACGAGGGGAAGGCGAGCGTGGACCTGATCGGGGTGGTCACGGCCAACCCCACGACCCTGCAGATCACCACCACCGACCCGACGCCCTACCTGCCCATGCTGCTCAGCGACCTCTACGTCGTCCCCAAGCACATCGTCAGCAAGGTGGGAGACACGTGGTCCACCTCCCCGGCCACCGCGGTGTCGGCCGGGCCGTTCAAGCTGGCCTCCTGGGAGCGGGACCGGATGCTGGTGTATGCGGCCAACCCCCTGTACCGCGGCCTCCGGAAGCCTTACCTCGAGCGGATCGTCTACAAGATCGGCCGCGACGAGACGCTGTTCCCCGCGTATCTCGGCGGGGAGATCGACGCCATCCCATGGATCTACGAGGGCTCGGTCTCGCCCTCGGACATCGCCAGGATCCAGGCCGATCCGAGGCTCAAAGGGGAGAGCTACACCTGGCCATATTACCAGACCTGGTGGATCGCGTTTGGGGGCGAGCAGACGGCGTTCAAGGATCCGCGGGTCCGCCGGGCGTTCGCCATGGCCGTCGATCGGGACGCGATCATCAAGTCGGTCTGGCGGGGGATGGCGGCGCCGGCGTACGGGATGCTGCCGCCGGGGTTCCACTGCGCCGACCCTGCGCGCCTCAAGGGCGCCGCCCCGTTCAACCCGGAACAGGCGAAACGTCTCCTTGCCGAAGCCGGCTATCCGGACGGCAAAGGGTTCCCGAAGTACGACCTTCTCCTCCGCGCCGCCTCCCCGAGCGTGCAGACCGCGGGCGAGGCCATCCAGGCCATGATCAAGCAGAATCTCGGGATCGACGTGGGGGTTCAGAACCTGGAGCGGAAGCTCTTCATGGACCGGCTCAACAAGCACGAGCTTCCGCTCGTGCTGATTCCCTGGGAATACGACTACTTCGACGCCAGCAACTTCATGAACATTTACAGGACGGGCGGCCGCCATCCGTGGTCGAATGCCGAGTACGACAGGCTGGTGAACGAGGCCAACTCGACGATGAGCGAGGCCCAGCGGTGCGCCACGTACCGGAAGGCGGAAGACGTCCTCGTGCGCGACCCCGGGGCCGCCTTCCTATGGCACCCGACGGTGATCCAACTCTGGAAGCCGTGGGTCAAGGGCGAGATCCAGAGACGCAACAAGTTCGGGATCGTCGGCTGGCAGCGGCCCTCCAAAGCCGACATGCTTCCCTACATCTACATCGGTCGGGAAAAGAAGTAGCAGCTCCTTCATGAGACGCCATGCCTGATTCATTATCCCAGACGTTTCAGAACTGGCAGACCTTTTACTTCTTGATCGGTGGGGCGGCCGCCGGGCTGGTGGGGCTGACGTTTGTGGCGATCACAGTGGGGTCCGGGGTGATCACCCAGCGAGAGATCGCCGGCCTCCGGACATTCGTCAATCCGACGCTCATCCATTTCATTTACGTGCTGGTCACCGCCTCGGTGGTGGTGATGCCCACGGTCACGCGGATGCAACTCGGGATCCTGTTGGCGCTTGTGGGCCTCGTCAGTGCCGGACGGGCCCTCATCTCGCTGTCGTTCATGTGGCAGCAGTATAAGCGGCACATCGTCGATATGCACGACTGGGCCTGGTATTTCCTCGTGCCGCTGGCCAGTTATCTTATCTATGTGGGGACCGGCGCGGGGTTGCTCCTGCGGACCGGTTGGGCTCTCGACGGATTGGCGTGGGCCAGTATCTTGCTCCTCGTCGCCGGCATCCGCAACACCTGGGACATGGTCTTGTGGTTCATGCTTAATAAGAAGGAGCCGCCCCAGCCATAGCCATCTCAGAACGGCGCCCTGGCGGCCCAACGGAGCAGCACGGCACCCGGGGAGCGTTCGTCGAACGATTTATGTTGAGTGTGGAGGATCACATGCCGACGCACGCCGTCATCTGGATCGATCACCAGGAAGCCCGCGTCTTCCACGTTCACCCGGAGACGGCCGGCCACGCGCAACCAGAGGCCATCGACGAAACAACGATCCTGTCTCCGCAACACCGTATCCATCGGCATCCGAAGGGGCGGGGAGAGGCCAAAGATCACCCCGAGGACGCGACGAGGTTCTTCCACGAGGTCGCGCGATCACTCGACGGTACCGATGCCGTACTCATCGTCGGTCCGTCGTCGGCGAAGCTCGAATTTCTCCGGTACGTGCAAGACCACGACAAGAAGCTCCACGCAAGAGTCGTTGGGAGTGAGACCGTGGATCATCCGACCGACAGAGAAATCGTCGCCCACGCGAGGAGGTACTTCAAAGGGAGCGATCGGATGTGACTCGACGACGTTGGCCGTGACGCGTCGTCGGTCGAGATATTCATGAATACGTGACGGCGGGCGAAACAGAGGGACGGGGGGAGCAGATGACCAGGCATCAGATCCCGTTGGGACGGATCTTTGGCATCTCGATCGGACTCGATTACTCTTGGTTCTTAATCTTTGCCTTGATGACGTGGTCGCTGGCCGTCAGTTACTTCCCGGCCGCCTTTCCCGGATGGCCCGCGTCTCTGTACTGGGTCCTGGGCGCCGTCTCGGCAATCATGCTGTTCGTGAGTGTTCTGCTGCACGAGCTCGGACACTCGGTCGTGGCCCTGCACTACCGCGTCCCAGTCCGCAGCATCATGATCTTCCTCTTTGGCGGCGTTTCGCAGATCGGCGGTGAGGCGCCCAGCGGCGGCGCCGAGTTTTGGATCGCCTTCGCGGGACCCGCGGTCAGCCTTGCGCTTGCTGCGGTCTTCGGTCTCCTGCAGTACCTCGTGGCCGGCATCGGACCGCTGTATGCCCTCGCCAAGTACCTCGCCTACATCAACGGGGCGCTGGCGCTCTTCAATCTCATTCCGGGCTTCCCCCTGGACGGAGGCCGCGTCCTCCGCGCCGTCCTCTGGACGGCCACCCGTAATTTTGGTCAGGCGACGTTGATCGCCGCGACTGCGGGCCGCGCGATCGCCTTTGTCTTCATCCTCTCGGGCGTGTGGCAGATGTTTGCGGGAAATTTTGGCAGTGGCCTGTGGATCGCCTTTATCGGCTGGTTCCTCGAAAGCGCGGCCTCGACTCAGGTCCAGCAACAGATGCTGCAGGGGGCGCTCGCCGGGCACACGGTCGCGGAGGTGATGAACCGGAGCTACGCCACCATCCCTGCGACGATCCATCTCCAAGAACTGGTGGATCGCCACATCCTGGGAGGCGGGCGGAGATCCTTCATTGTCACGCAGGGCGATCAGCCCGTCGGCCTCGTCACCCTGCGCCAGATCAAAGAAGTCCCCCGAGAGGGG
>VBAO01000064.1:2849-8807 GCA_005883865.1 Candidatus Segetimicrobium genomatis | reverse complement strand
GGGTGATGTGCAGGTTCACGAACGCCGGGGTCCCGGTGGCCTGCGCGTATCCGTATCCCATCCCCACCGGGATCGCATCCTGCAGCGCCAGCACGTACGCGATCTCGGGGTAGTCGGCGAACATCTCCATGAAGTTGAGCTCGGTCGTCCCGGGGTTCCCGAAGACGTGCCGGACGCCGCGGTCGCGGAGCATCTCGAAGAGGACGGTCTTGGCCTGCATCCTGTTCCCCCTTGCGTGGGAGACGGCGGCCCTGCCGCCGAAGAACCTCATGACGCAGGCGAGGGATTCTCGCGGAGCGTGGGCGACCCCTGCCCACCCCGAGCCGGTCGAGGGAATGCTCGTGGCCATATGGCAGCGAAATATCTACGCGATCTGGTCTGCGCAGTTCCTCGCGATGATCGGGCTCACCCTGGTCGCGCCGTTCCTGCCCCTCTACCTCCGCCTCCTGGGCGTCGGAAGCGTCGAAGATGTGGAGCGGTGGAGCGGGGTGGTGTTCGCCGCGCCGTTTGCGGTCCAGACGCTCGCCGCGCCGCTGTGGGGGGTGGCCGGAGACCGCTACGGCCGGAAGCTCATGGTCCTCCGGGCGATGGCGGGGATCGGGACGACCAGCATGCTCTCCGCCTTCGTGCGAAACGTGGGGCAACTGGTCTTCCTCCGCGCGGTCCAGGGCGGGGTGAGCGGGTTCGTGGCGGCCAGCAACGCGCTCGTCACCGCGTCGATTCCTCCGGACCGGATGGGGGCCGCCCTGGGGGTGCTGCAAACCTCGCTCACCGCCGGGGGCATCATCGGTCCCCTCATCGGAGGCGCGCTCGCGGATCTCGTCGGGTACCGCAACGTGTTCCTCATCACCGGGGTGGCGTGCTATGCCGCGGCGGTGATCGTCCTCCGCGGCGCGCACGAGGATGCCCCGCCGGCGCACGCGCGAACCGGCGGCCCGGGGGTGCTGTCCAACCTCGGCGCCTTCTTCCGGACCCCCGCGCTCCGGACCACCGGGCTGCTCCTCTGCACGACCCAGATCGCGATCATGAGCGTCGAGCCCATCTTCGTCGTGTACGTGAGCACGCTGCAGGTGCCTCCCGATCGTGTCGCCACGGTGGCGGGGGTCCTGTTCTCGATCGCCGGGGTCACCTCGATGCTCGGCGCCCCGCTGTGGGGGCGGACCGCCGACCGGGCCGGCGGGCAGCGGGTGCTCGCGCTGACCCTGGGCGGGGCGGCGTTGGCGTACGCGGCGCAGGCGGGGGCGAGGGGTCCGTGGGACCTCTTCGCGTTTCGCGCCGCCTCGGGGTTCTTCACGGGCGGCCTGCTGCCGCCCCTGTACGCGATCGTGGCCCGGTCGACGCCCCCGGAGCGTCTCGGGGGGATCATGGGGCTGACGAGCAGCGCGATCATGCTGGGCAGCGTGATCGGCCCGCTCGCCGGTGGCCTCCTCTCCGCCGCCGTCGGGATTCGCTTCGTGTTCCTTGCCGCGGCGGCGGTGCTGGGGATCTCGGCGCTCGGGGTTCGCGGGCTCGGTGCAGCCAGGCATTTGCAATCGTAGCCATTACGCGGGCAGAACGAGAGTGGGGGCACGACCAAGCTAATCAAAGCAAGTAAGCAATGGTTGATGGTTCGATTGCTTCAAGGGACGTGCCAGAAGAATCACATAAGGATCCCAAACAGACCGCGGGCTCCGGCAACCGGATCCAGGACGTGTGCCCCGGGGGCAAAGGAGGGAAGCGATTCCATAATGTGGAATCGCCTGCACCACGCAGCCGGCCGTCTGGGTGAATCGGGAGGGAGCATCATGCCAACGGATAGCCCCGGTGCCGGAGAACACCATCAAATCTACGGCGGCCTCAGAGAAGTCACGGACGAGATGGAGAGGCTCCGCGCGAGCGCGACGGCAGAGGTGCAGCGGCGAAGCCACAAGTTCTGGGCAGAATTCGAACAGAAGCGGGATCCGCAGATGCTCATCGCATGGTTCATCCCGCGCTGCTGGCGTGAGATCGATTATGTGTTCATGTTGGGCGAAGAGATCCGGAGATATGGTTTGAGTTTCGAGCGCCGGCACATCACTGCGCTCTCCAAGCAGCTCTACCAAGAGGCCGAGCATTACGAGAGTGTTGGCCGGATTATCGAGCGGTTGGGCGGGAATGCGCCGACCGAACCGCCGCTTTCGGCGAGGCCGTGGAGTGAGTTTCTATGGCAGTGCCTGGACCGACACAGGCTGTCCGCGATTGCGGCGTGGTACATGTCGGAGACAGCGGCCACGGGCACCTTCGAAGGGATCATGGACGGCGGTAGACGCTACGAGCTTCCCGACGTGGTGCGCACATACGAGGGAATCATCAAGGACGAAAAGTTTCACCTGGGACTTGGACGCGTTATCATCGAACGGTACACCGAGAACGCTGATGATGTCGAAGAGGTCATGCGATCCCTCAGGCGCATGGCCGATCTCGTGACCGCCAGCCACACCGCCATAGACCTGTACGACGACCGTGTGGGGGGCTAGCCAGCAGAAGAGGGGGCATGGGCGCGCCGCCCGCTGGACCGCCAATCTCGTGTGATGACCGTCGATGGGGGCCCCCCCGATGCCGGGCGCATCTTTGAGAGCCCCACCGGCGGATCAACGTCTCCTTGCCCTCGCTGGCCTCGCGCAGCTGCAGAGCAGGCCGGTGGCCTCAGACGCTCCGCTCCGGCAGCGACGACTGTGTGGAAGTGAAGTGGAGAGGGACGAAGTATCCGGTGTCCAAGCCAAAAAAGGGGGGGCGACGATGACGGAAGATCAGGCCTCGCTTTTGTCGAAGCTGGCGCGCGGCCGAACGAGCCGGCGAGAGTTCATGAGACAGGGGACCCTTCTTGGTCTGTCCGTGCCCACGCTGTTGCGCCTGTTGGAGGCTCCCGCAGCGGCTAAAGCCGGGAGTAAGGTTGTCAACGTCGCTTCCTACGGCGGCTCTTACAACGAGAACTTCCGGAAGGGCTTCTTAGACGCCTTTGAGAAGGAAACCGACATTAAGGTCAATCTGGGGGCCAATGCGTCCCTGGCTTTGGCGAAGTTGCAGGCCGAGTCGGGAAACCCTCAGTGGGACATCGTCGAACTCACCGGCAGCGAGTACGAGGTGGCAGTCCAGCAGAGTCTGGTGCAACGCCTCGACTACAAGAAAATCGACACCTCGAAAGTGCCGGCCTACCTGAAGAAGCCTCACGGGATCATGTATGCCCTCTTCCTGTTTGTCAAAGCCTACGACCAGCGGAAGATTCCTGATGCCAGGGCGCCCCGGACGTGGGCGGAGTTCTGGGATACCGGTCGATACCCCATCAAGCGTTCCCTCAACCAGAATATCGCTGACGGGAGCCTGTTGGAGGCGGCGCTGATGGCCGACGGCGTGCCGATGAACCGAGTGTACCCGATAGACATCGAGCGAGCGCTGAAGAGTCTCGACAGGCTCGGCAAACGAAACATCATCTGGCACAGCACGAATCAAGAACCGATCCAGCAGCTGACGTCCGGAGAGGTGGCGCTGGCGACCTCCTGGAATGGGCGCGTCTTCCCGGCGCGCCAGGCGGGAGCGCAAATTAACTTCACGGCCGATCAGGGCGTCGTGAGCGGGGACTACCTGCCGGTGGTCAAGGGCGCTCCCAACAGGGAGGCCGCCTTTGAGCTGATCAACTTCATCGCGACGAACGATGTGGCGGCGGCCCAGTTCATGATCCTTACCACCTACGCCACTGCCAATGCCAGGGCGCTCAGCCTGTTGTCCAAGAACCTGGCCGACCAGCTTCCGACCGGCGATGCGCTGAAGAGCAAGGTCCTGATGAGAAACGACGCCTGGTGGGCAGAACACCTTGAAAGCGCAACGACAAGGTTCAAGCAATGGCAGGTCACATGAGGTGCAAGGCGTCGTGCGTCAAGGCAGCCGCGCCGGGGCGGGGGTGATTGCCGGTCGGGCGCTCCTGCTGATGCCGTTTTTCGTTGTGTACGGTGCGCTCCTGGTCTGGCCGCTCGGGTTGATGGTACGGACCAGTATGGTGGATGGTACCGTGGCGTACAATCGCGTCGTGCACAATCCTCTGCTGCGCCTCGCGATCACCAACACGATCGTTATCAGCGTTATCACCACGTTCATCGCCGTGCTGTTGGGATACCTGTGCGCGGCGGCCATCTGGAAATCGCGGCCAGTCCTGCGGGTCGTGGTGTTGGCGCTGGTCCTGCTGCCATTTTGGACGGGGGTCCTCGTGAAGAATTTTGCGTGGGCCGCCCTGTTGCAGGATTACGGGGTGGTGAATACGCTGCTTCGTGCGGCTGGGCTGGCGCGGTCTCCGCTTCCCCTCCTGCACAATCGGTTTGCGGTCATCGTCGGAATGGTGCACTACGTGCTCCCCTACGCGGTATTTCCCATCTTCGCCGCCATGGCCTCGATCGACGACAGGCTGGAAAAGGCGGCCGCGAGCCTGGGAGCCTCGAGATCGAAAATGATCGGCTTGATTGTCCTGCCACTGACGCTTCCGGGAGTGTATGCGGCCGTCCTGCTTGTGTTCATCATTTCCACCGGGTTCTTTATCACGCCGCTGCTGCTGGGCGGCCCCCGGGACATGATGGCTGCGAATCTGGTCGATTACTACGCTCGTCAGCTCGTGGACTTCCGGGCCGCCTCAGCCCTGGCTGTGATGATCATTGTGGTGGTCTCCGTGCTGGTGACCGTGTATCAATGGCTCCCCAGGGAGGGCCAGTTTGGATCGCTCTGAGGCGGGGGTCGGGACCGCGGCGCCACCATGGGCGACGGCAGGAGGACTTCGCCGGGGGTTGCCATTCGACTGGACACTGCTGGCGCTGGTCTGCGCTCCGGTATTTGTGTACCTGATGCTGCCGACGCTGGTCGTCGTACCCATGGCGCTCACGCCGCGCCAACTGCTCGAGTTTCCGCCCAGCGGGATATCGTTGCGGACGTTCCACGACTTGTTGAGCGACGCCGCCTGGACCAGTGCTGTTTTGATCTCCTTGAGAGTGGCGGCGGTCGTGGTCGGTCTTTCCTGCCTGGTGGCGACGACAGCGGCGACTGCCCTCCATAGCGCCCGATTCGCCGGCAAGACCATCATTCTCGGCATCCTTATGACGCCTGTGGTCGCTCCGGTGATCGTTCTCGCACTCGCGGACTATCAGTTCCTGGTCAGCCTCCACTTGGCAGGAACCTGGGTGGGCATCGCGCTCGCTCACAGCGTCCTCGCCACCCCATACGTGTTCGTAACGATCCAGGCGAGCCTGGTCGGGCTCGATCCTGCCCTGGTGAGGTCGGCACGCAGCCTGGGAGCCGGCCCCATGTCGGTGTTCTGGCATGTCTACCTGCCTGCGCTCCGCCCCGGACTGCTGGCCGGAGCCGTCTTTGCCTTTGCCGTCTCTTTCGACGAAGCCGTGATCGCGCTCTTCCTGCAGGGGCCGCAGGCGACGACACTGCCGGTCAAGATGTTCACCGATATTCAGTATGAGCTATCACCCAAGATCGCGGCCGTGGCCTCGCTGCTCGTGGGCCTGGCCACGCTCGCCTTCCTCGCTCAGATCGCCATCGTGCTCCGCCGCCGCTCGCGCGGCCGCGTGTGGGCGGCGGGGGGGGAACAGCGGTGGGAGACTTCTTGATGGGGCCTGACAATGCGTCCCTGGCATCCCGGACAGCCCCGCCCGTCGCGGCGCGCACCGCAGGCAGCCAGTACGACCTCGACATGATCTCGGTCTCGAAGTCGTACGGCGGGCCTGATGTTGTGAGCGACGTCACATTCACGCTCAGACACGGGGAGTTTCTCACGCTTCTGGGCCCCAGCGGCTCCGGCAAGACGACGACCCTGCTCATGGTTGCCGGCTTCGAACACCCGACCGCGGGGGACATTCGGGTGGGGGGACGCTCCATTGTCGACGAGCCGCCCCAGCGCCGGAACTTCGGCATCGTCTTCCAGAGCTACGCGCTCTTCCCGCACATGTCGGT
>VBAO01000064.1:0-2831 GCA_005883865.1 Candidatus Segetimicrobium genomatis | reverse complement strand
GCACGCGCCGCTGAGATGCTGGACAGGGTTGGGCTTCGGGCGTTCGGCGCCCGCCGGCCGCGTCAACTCTCAGGGGGGCAACAACAGCGCGTCGCCTTGGTCCGCGCCCTTGTATTCGAACCGACCGCGTTGCTTCTTGACGAACCGTTGGGAGCCTTGGACAAGCGGCTGCGGGAGAACCTGCAGTTGGAGATCAAGGCGATCCAGCGGCGCATGGGAATTTCGGTTCTCTACGTCACCCATGATCAAGAGGAAGCCATGGTCATGTCGGACCGGATCGCGGTGATGAGGGACGGCAGGATCGTTCAGATCGGATCGCCCGTCGAAGTATACTCCCACCCCAGGACAACCTTCGTCGCCAACTTTCTCGGCGAAACGAACCTTTTCCGCTGCACCCCTCTCGCTTCCGATGGGAGCTTCGCCCGGGTGCAGCTCTCCGATGGGACGCTCAGCATCGCCCGCGTGGCGAGCGCCGCCGATATCAATCGCGGCACGGACTTCAAGGTGTCTGTGAGACCGGAAGATCTCGCCATCCTCAACGAAGGGGAATCGCGAGAGACGGTGGTGATGGGACGACTCGTTGACCGGACCTGTCTGGGTCCAACGATGCGTTACGCGGTCGATGCGCTCGGCCAAGTGATCGTCGTGAATCGCCAGGGGAGCGGGCTGTGGCCCGCGCTCAACCAGGGCGACCCCGTGCGAGTGGGATGGCGCAGGGACGACGCCCAGCTCCTCAGTGAGGAATAGCGCAATGGAGGTGGCGCGCCCCGTTCGCCCGCGGCCCGACTCCGGGCGGGTGCGCGGGGCCCTTGAGCGCGCGTGGCAGGTATGAGCGTGAGCGGCGAGCTTTCGAGGGCGAGCGTCACGGCGATCGAAGGAGGAGTCCACTAAACAACCGGGAGGACGCACGATGAGCATTTTCACGCCGAGCGAGATCATGAGGCGGTGGGATCTCGTACGGGACCACTTAGGAGAGTCGGAGTGCGCAGTCGTTCCCTCGTTTCACAACTCCTATTACCTCAGCGGTTTCCCAATGATCCAGTGGGGACGGTGGGCCATCACCGTCCTGTTCCGCGACCACGATCCTGTGTTGACTATTCCTGGCTTTGAGGCCAGCGGGGCGTCGGCGCACTCGCCGATTCGTGACGTGCGATTGTACCGCGATGATGATGGGCCCAGCAGCATGAGAACCGCGACCGAACATGCGATCGCAGCCATTCGCCAGAGGCGCTGTCGTGTCATCGGCATCGAGGGACGTGGGATGCCGGCCGCGATGTACGTCCAGCTATCGACGGCGTTTCCCGATGCAGTATTCCGAGATGTGACCGATGCCATCGAGGAGGCGCGGATCGCCAGTTCGGCAGAGGAAATCGCGTATCTCAGAGAGGCATCGAAGGTCGCCGATGCGGGTATGAAGGCGATCCTCGAGCAGATGCGACCGGGAACAAGCGAATCGCTCCTCTGCGCGGACGCCCATCTCGTGATGGCCCGTGCCGTCTCCGATGGGCTCGAGGCGCACACGAATTGCTATATGCAGCAGGGCGAGCGATCGGCGCAGTGCCACCGGGGCAGCACGAGCGCGCCGATCGAACGGGGGCAGATCGTTGAGATCGTCTGCGAATCTGAGATCTGGCACTATCAGGCCGCAATCGAGCGGTGCGTCCTCGTGGGCAGCGCGTCTGAGAAGGTCGAGCGAGCCTACCGTGTGATGCTCGACGCGTTCAAAACCGCGAAGGAAACCGTGCGCCCTGGCGTGCGGTTCGCCGATGTGGACGCCGCGGCGAGGCGCATTCTGCTGGACGCGGGATATGAGAACATCACGACGGGAACGGGCCTCGTCCGCAACATCCTGCACCACACGGGGGGGCGAATCGAGTTCGGCAATCTGAGGCCCCGCAACGACCGCACGTTGCTGCCCGGGATGGTTCTGACCATCGAGCCGTGGGCGGTCGTCGCGGGCGTTGGTGGTCCCCGCCACTGCGATATGGTGCTGGTGACCGGGGAAGGTCACGAGGCCCTGTCCCGGGTGGAGGCGGGTCTGCTCAGGGTGCCGTAGGGGTGGCACGGTCGCAAATAAAATAGGAGGGAAGAAAGAGATTTGCTGCCGACTGCGCCATGCCTACCGTACACGGGTCACCACACTCCGACGGCGGCCGGGCATAGGGGCCTCCTAGCAAAGCAGGAGCGAAGTGTATCGATGTGCAACGGCGAGCGACAGCAGACCGTCGAAGACAGCCGCATCACGGCATCCGGTGCGCGGCCGTAGTCCCCATCAGGTCGCCCCTCTGGCATCGTGTTGCCGACGCACGACATGCGGAAAGTCCTCATCAGAAGGGATCGGTCGAGTTCTTCCGGAACCATCGATTGCCGTCGCAACGGGAGTGGTGTCGGGGTTCAGAATCTCTCTTCCGTCGCAAGCCTACTTACCTAAGGAACTGGCATTCTCAACCGAGGAGTACCGCGAGCGTTGCCGACGGCTGAGAAGCTTGATGGAGAAGGCGGGCCTCGACGTCATGCTGGTACACCAACCGCCGAGCGTTTTCTATTTCTCCGGATACGAAAATCTCCACGTGTACGACAACGAATGCGTCGTCGTCCCTCTTGAGGGAGAAATCAGCCTCCTTGTAGACGAAGCAGACGCGAGCCGCGGCTGCCTAACCTCTTGGCTGGACCGAGTCTTCAGCTTCCCCCCTCAAGGCGAAGCGGGCCACGCCTTGGCGACAATCCTGACAGAACAAAGACTTGAGCGTGCGCGCATCGGCGTCGAGAAGCGGGTTCCTCGAGCGGCCTGCCTCTCGGTGCAGACTTATGAAAGCCTGCGCGAAGCACTT
>VBAO01000514.1 GCA_005883865.1 Candidatus Segetimicrobium genomatis | reverse complement strand
CGCCGCGTGGCCGTCCGCCACCTCGCCGTCGACGCGGAACCCCTCGTGCTCCAGGAGCGCCCGAACGCCCTGGCGGAAGATCTTGTGGTCGTCGGCCAAGAGAATCCGCAATGACATCGGACAGCGCCATTCCCGATCCGGCAGGGACGGTCCCTCGTCCATTCAGATGAATTGGGGGTATCATCCTATCGTCCTCGGTGGAATCTCCCCTCGCGGGTACTGGATTGGCCCGATGGCGCATCCCGGCGATGTGCTGCGTTAATAGACCGGGGGGGATCATCATGGGACGCACGCTGCTGGTGGTCACGCTCGCGTTGGTGCTTTCAGTTGAAGCCGTGGCGTGGGCGCAACCGCTCCGCAAGGCGGGGGTCGGAGATCGGATGGGGTCGCTCACCGTCGGCCTCACGCAAATCAGCCTCGATACCGGGGTGTGCGGGACCCCCCAGGGAGCGGTGCCGGTGCGCCGGGCCGCGTTCGTCGTGCCGGGGCGCGATGCGAGCGAAGAGAATGCCTCGATCGTCGCGCTCGTCCTGGCGACCGGCCGAATCGTGGTGCTCGCGACGTTCGACGAGGCGAACCTGGATGAGCCGGTCACCATCTATGCCGACAAAGACGGCCACGGGCTCGTGACGGACCTCTGGCCAGTCGCGGACGCGCCCAAACCGTGCGACATCGTCCGCGGTCTTCAGGTCGCGCACGTGACCGTCCCGTAACGGACACGCCGGCCCGACGACCACCCGATGCGGCCCTGGAGGCCGCGACTCGGTAACACGCCGACCTCACGACCGGGACCAGGCATAACGCCCCGCGGCCGAGAAGGTTGCGCGGTGAACGTCGTCCGCTGTGCGACGCTGCATGCTTTCCTGGAACGCGCCGGGGCGTTCCTCCTCGGGGACGAAGCATGCCACAATCTGCTCCTTGGCGCGCCGTCCGCCCCCGGCAGCACGCCGGCTCCCCCGCCCTACCTCGCAGTGGCCCTGGACGCCGGCCTGGTCGTGGCGGCGGCCTTGATGACCCCCCCATCCCGGCTGGTCCTGTCGCGAACGGACCGTCCGCAGGTCCCGGCGGCGATCGCCCGGAGCCTCCTGGCGATCGGGATGAGGCCGCCGGGAGTCCACGGGCCGGTCCCGGTGGGCGAGCAGTTTGCGCGCGCGTGGCGGGAACTCACCGGCCAGGGCTACGAGCAGGGCCTGACCCAGCGGATCTACCGGCTCGGGCGCGTCCGGCCGGTCGACGGCGTCCCCGGGCGCCTCCGGCAGGCGCAGGAAGCCGACCGGCCGATGCTGGTCCGCTGGGTACGGGCTTTCCTCGGGGAGGCGTTTGGCGAGGATCGGCCGCCGACCGACGCGGAGCAGATGGTGGGGCGGCGCCTCGAGGGGCCGGCCGAGGGCCTCTGCCTGTGGGACGACGGGGGTCCGCGGGCCCTCGCCGGCTTTGCCGGGCCCACGGCCAACGGGATCCGGGTCGGGCCCGTCTACACCCGACCGCGGCCGCCGGTTCTGCGTCCTCTACGCGGACACCGCCAACCCGACGTCCAACCGGATCTACGAGCGCGTCGGCTACGAACCGGTGTGCGACGTGGTCGACTATCGGTTCCTGCCGACGTCCGTCTGAGGCGGTCATGGCCCGGCGCCGGGACTCGGGGCGCCCGCAGCGGCCTGTCGAGCGCCCGCTCGTCCCCGAGGATCGGGATTCCCCCATCCTCCGCTTACTGGATTCGCTCGATTGCCCCGAGCAGGGACGTTCGTGCATAAACAAAGCAAGGGAGGGCACCCGCCCTGGACCGCACCCCACGGCCTCAGATGCGCCCGCGGCGCAGCCCGGAGATGACCCCGCTGCGCTGGATTCTCATGGGGTCGGTGCTGACGCTGCTCTTGGGCGGCGCCGGCACGGCGCCGCCATTGTCGACCGCGCAGACGGCGGGGGTGCAGTTCCAGGATGTCACGGACCAGGTCGGCCTGAACACCGAGGCGATGAAGTGGGGGGACATCGCGGTCGGGGATTACGACAACAGCGGGTGGGACAGCGTGTACATCGGCCACCACGGGATGTGCAATATCGACGCCGGGCAACCCTGTTCGCTCGGCGGCGTTGACGGATCGCAGACGTGGCCCAAAGGCGGCCAGCTCTTCCACAACAATCAGGATGGGACGTTCACCGAGGCCACCGCGCTCTTGCCGGACGTGACCGACATCACCCAGCACCGGCACATCGCCTTGTGGTGCGACGTCGAGGGGACAGGGTACGAGGATCTGATCCTGGGGTCAGGCTTCCGGAGCGACCTCACGGACGTCACCGGCGTGAACGATCTCTGGCTGCACAATAACACCGGCGCGGGCTTCGCCGACATCGCCGATCAATTGGGCACGACGGACCTGCTCTCGAAGGTCGGGGCGATGACGTGCGGCCGGCTCGTGAGTCCGACGGGGCCGGACGTCGTGCTCGCCAACTGGGATCCGTCCCCCGCGCTCGGCGACCAACCGCTCCATCATCTCTGGGTCAACTTCGGGACGACGTTCCAGG
>VBAO01000063.1:6038-8248 GCA_005883865.1 Candidatus Segetimicrobium genomatis | reverse complement strand
CGAAGAGGGCGATCGGGAGCCGGGCGGCCCACTCGCTCGGCCCGAACGCCTTGAACGCCAGCCAGACGAGCCAGGGCACCCCCGGGGAGAACGTGTAATCCGCGCCGAGCTCGTTGTGCTGGGACCACGGGCCGTACCGGTCGAAGTTCAACGCGATCAGCGCGTAGTGTCCTTCGTTCCAGGCGGTGGCCCCGACGCCGTTGAACGGGCGGGCGAGGTGCGCCAGGCGCAACACCGCCCCCACCAGCACGATCAGGATCAGGCCGCCGCGATAGAGGCCGGGAGAAAGGTGCTGCCCCTCCCACGGGGCAGGACGGAGCGGGTGCAAGGCCCGTGCGATGTTACTCCGTGAGCCGGACTCGGGCGAACCGGCGGCGGCCCACCTGCACCAACAAGCCGTCACGGACGCCGATGTCGGTGTCCTGGGCGGCCCGCGCGCCGTCGAGGCTGACGCCCCCCTGGCTGATCAGCCGCCGGGCCTCGCTGTTCGAGTCGGCGAGCCCGAGCTCGACGAGCAGGCGCACCAGGCGGATCGCGCCCCCCTTGAGCCGGTCGCGGGGCAACTCCACGTCGGGGATCTCCTCGGGCCGTTCGCGCGCGGCAAACACGCGCTCGAACTCCGCTTCCGCCTTGCGCGACGCGGCCTCTCCATGGTAGCGCGCGGTGATCTCCCGGGCCAACCGCTTCTTGGCGTCGCGGGGATGGACCCCGCCGGCCACCAGCCCGCGCGCGATCTCGCGGATCTCCCCGAGCGGCACGAGCGTGCAAGACTCGAAATACGGGATCATGAGGCCGTCGGGGAGGGACATAACCTTGCCGTACATCTCGTTCGGGGGATCGGTGATGCCAATGGCGTTGCCGAGGCTCTTGCTCATCTTCTGGACCCCGTCGAGCCCGGGGAGCAGCGGGGTGAGCAGCACGACCTGGGGCTCCTGTCCCATCTCGCGCTGGAGCTCCCGCCCCATGAGGTTGTTGAACTTCTGGTCGGTGCCGCCGAGTTCGACGTCGGCGGAGATTGCCACGGAGTCATAGGCCTGGCAGAGCGGGTAGAGCAGCTCGTGCAGATGGATGGGGAGCCGATCGGCATAGCGCCTCGCGAAGTCGTCGCGCTCCAGGATGCGGTGCACCGTGGTGCGGCTCGCGAGTTTGATGACGTCGTAGAACTTCATCTTCCCCAGCCACTCGCTGTTGAACACTACGCGGGTCCGGGCCGGATCGAGGATCAGGCTGTACTGGTCCCGGTACGTCCGGGCGTTCCGCTCGACCTCCTCGGGCGAGAGCGCCGGGCGGGTCTCGGCCTTGCCCGACGGATCGCCGATGAGCCCGGTGAAGTCGCCGATGACCAGGACCGCCTCGTGGCCCAGATCCTGGAACTGCCGCAGCTTCTGGAGCACGATGGCGTTGCCGATGTGGAGGTCCGGTGCGGTCGGGTCCAGGCCCAGCTTGATCCGGAGCGGGCGCCCGCGGGCCAGCTTGGCCAGGAGCTCCTCCTCGGAGATGACCTCGACGGCCCCGCGCCGGAGCGCCTCGAGTTGCGCGCCGGGGCCCACCGTGGTCATGCGGGCGCGTCCCGCATCAGCGGTCCGACCCCGCCCGGGCGCCCGGCGCGCAGTTCGGGTGCCAGGGGTCGGACGAGGCTTCGGTCTCCAGCTGTAACGTCGCGTGCCCCAACCCGTAGCGGTCGCTGAGCAGCCGGCACAGATCCCTGAGCACGCGCTGACCCTCCCCCGGATCGACGACGAGCACGTGACCGCTCACGGCCTCGACGCCGGCGGTCAGCGACCAGATGTGGAGGTCGTGGACGCCGGTCACCCCCGGCACCCCCCGCATCGCCTCCTCCACCTCGGTCAGCGAGAGGTGCGCGGGCGCGCCTTCCATGAGGATCCGCACCGCCTCGTGCAACGGCGGCCACGATCCGGCCAGGATCAACGCGGCGATGCCGATGCTGACGGCGGCGTCGGCCTGCACCCACCCGGTCGTGAGGATCACAAAGCTCGCGGCGATCGTGCCCACGGCCGCCGCCGCGTCCGCCAGGGTGTGGGTCAGCGCAACCCGGAGGTTGAGGTTCTCGCCCCGGTCGCGCGCCAGCACGGCGCTGTTCGCCAGGTTGCCGGCCAATCCGACGAGCGCGACGATGAGCATCCCGGGCGCGGACACGGGGTGCAGGACGCGGAAGCGCTGGACCGCCTCGTAGAGAATCGCGCCGGCGA
>VBAO01000063.1:0-5970 GCA_005883865.1 Candidatus Segetimicrobium genomatis | reverse complement strand
CCCGATCCCCAGCGTGCCGGCATCCGCGAGCAGGTGACCGGCATCCGCCAGCAACGCCAGGCTGCCCGTGAGCCATCCCCCCACGGCTTCGACGGCCAGCAGGACGAGGGTGATCCCGAGCGCCACGGCGAATGGGCGGCGCGGATCCACCGCCACGGTCCGGCGGGACCCCGTCGCGTCGTGGGGACCGTGGGTCTTCACGGGCGCCGGAGATCCACGATCGTGGCCCCGCTCCCTCCCTCCGACTCCGCGCCGAGCCGGAACGCCGCGACCTCGGGATGCCGGGAGAGATGGGCGGCCACCGCCTGACGCAGCGCGCCCGTGCCCTTGCCGTGGATGACGGTGACCCGGTTGAAGCCGGCGAGGGTGGCGTCGTCGAGGTATTTGTCCAATTCCAGAAGGGCCTCCTCCGCCCTGAGCCCCCGCACGTCCAGGGTGGCGGACAGCGTGACCGCCTTCCCCAGGCCCGCGGCCGGCAATGGCTCCGGCGGGGCGTCCGCCTCGCCCGGAGGGAGCCGCCGGAGATCGGACACCGGCACCCGGAGGGCCAGCGGGCCGGCCTGCACCAGAACCTCGCCGTGGCTGTCCGGGGCGGCGTGCACGATCCCGCGCTGGCCGAGCGACACCACGAGGACGCGCTCCCCGGTGCGAAGGTCCTCCGGCGGCAGCCCGGGGGGCGCCGGGCGCCCCTGCGCGGCATACGCGTCGGAAGCGTCCGCGAGGTCCCGGAGGTGCAGCCGGGTGCGCTGAGCGGTGTCCTGGGACGGGCGCGCACGGATGTCGGCGAGGAGGGCGTCGAGCTCCTGCCGGCCGCGCCGCACCAGCGATCGCACCTCGGCCTGGGCGCGCTCGAAAAACTGCCGGCGGTCCTCCTCGAGGCGCCGGGCCGCCGCTTCCAGTTCCGCGCGCAACCGCCCGCAGTCGGCGCGCTCCCGCGCGAGCGCCTCGCGCTCGCGCAGGAGCGCGTCGCGTTCGGCCGCCACCGACTGGAAGACGCCGGCGAGGTCGGCGTCCTGGCGCGACACGGCGCTCCGGGCCTGGGCCACGATCCGCGGATCCAGCCCAAGCCGCTCCGCGATCGCAAAGGCGTGGCTGCGGCCCGGAGTCCCGACGAGCAGCCGAAACGTGGGGCGCAGGGTCGCTTCGTCGAATTCGACCGAGGCGTTCTCCATGCCCGGATGGGTGTACGGCATGGCTTTCAGCTCATTGTAGTGCGTGGTCACCGCGGTGCACGCGCCCACGTTGTGGAGCGCGTCGATCAGCGCGCGGGCAAGCGCGACCCCTTCTGTCGGGTCCGTCCCGGCTCCCACCTCGTCGAGGAGGACGAGGGCGCGGCTCCCGTCGAGGGGATGGTCCGCGAGCGCGCGGAGGATCTCCACGATCGCCGCGAGGTGCGACGAAAAGGTCGAGAGGTTCTGCTCGATGCTCTGTTCGTCGCCGATGTCGGCGTAGAGCTGGGGGAACACCGCCACCTCGCTCTCGGGCGCGGCGGGGACATGGAGCCCGGCCTGCGCCATGAGGGTGAGGAGTCCGAGCGTCTTCAGGGTCACCGTCTTTCCCCCGGTGTTGGGGCCGGTGATGATCAGGGTCCGCCGCTCGCCGCCGAGCCTGACGTCGATCGGGACGACGGTCCCGGACAGCAGCGGGTGGCGGGCGCCCCGAAGATCCAGCGCCCCGCCCGCGTTGAGCCGGGGGGAGGATCCCTCCATCTCGAGGCTGAGACGGGCCTTCGCCGCAGCGAGGTCGAACGCGCCGAGTCCCTGAAGGGTGATCGCGAGGTCCCCCGCCGCCGCGCCCACCGCCCCGCTCAGCGCAGCCAGGATGCGGACCACCTCGTCGCGCTCGGCGGCGGCAAGCTCGCGGACGCGGTTGCCGAGCGGGACGACCGCGAGGGGTTCCATGAACACCGTCCCCCCACTCGACGATTGGTCGTGGGCGATCCCGGGGAACTGGTGGCGGAACTCCGAGCGGACCGGGACCGTGTACCGGTCACCGCGGGGGGTGATCAGGGCCTCGCGCAACATCCGGGCGATCGCGGGGGTCCGGAGGAGCTCGTCCAACCGATCGCGCAACCGCGCCTCGGCGGTTCGCCGGTCCCGCCGGATCCTGGCGAGCTCCGGGCTCGCCCCGTCGAGGACCTCGCCCTCCGGACCGATCGCTTCCCCGATCGCCTCCTCGAGATCGGGGAAGACCACGACCGAGCCGGCGAGGTCGGCGAGGACCGGCACCGCCTCACGCCGGGCGGTCACGAACCCCTTGAGCGCCCGGGCGGCGGCCGCGGTGTCCCGAATGTCGAGCAGGGGCTGCGCCGAGAGGATGCCTCCGATCGACGCGCGATGGACCGGATCTCGGATGTCGTGGATCCCCCCGACGGGAAGGCCGCCGGCGGTCTCCGCCAGCCACCGCGCCTCGGACGTCGCCTGCTGCCTCAACCGCACCTCGTCCAGGGCCGTGGACGGCTCGAGCGCCCGGGCCGCCTCACGGCCGAGCGCCGATTCGCACAGCGCCGCGAGCCGGTCCCGGATCGTCGAGAACTCGAGGACCCGGAGCGTGCGGGGGGTCACGGAGGGTCTCCCCCGTTCCCCAAGAGGTCCACGCACGCCGGGGTGACGTCGGTCAGATCGCGGAGCCGCTCCCCCACGCGCTCCCGCCCGGCCCCCACCAGCAGCGCGGGCACCGGGTTCGTCGTGTGCCCGTCGGTGCGCTCGTCTTCGAGGTTTCCGTGGTCGCTTGTCACGACCACCATGGTCTCACCGGGATCGGTCGCGTCGAGGGTCGCCCCAAGGAACCGATCGAACCGCTCCACGACGCCGACCGGGTCGGGCAGGCGGCGGTGACCGGCCAGATCGGTCTGAAAGAACTCGAACAGGGTGAACGGATGGCGGGCCGCGAGCCCGGCCAGATGGCGCCCGGCGTCTTCGGGGGAAATCACGGGCACGGCGTGGCCCCACTCGCGCAGCCGGACGTTGGTGAGGTCGTGGTACACCGCCCGCCCGGCGCACACGTCGCCGATGTCGCGCAGGCGGACCCCGGCCTGGAGCGCGTTGAGGGTGATCGCGGCGTGACGCAGCCGGCGCTGGGCCACCGCGGTGAAATACTCGAGGGTGTACGCGTTCGCCAGCGCCGTCGCGATCCCGCACCGGCGCAGCCGGATGAACAGGCCCTGCTCCTCGAGCAACGTCTTGAGCGCCCGCGTCGGATACGCGGCCACGTGGCGCCCGACCAGGGCGGGCGCGTTGCACCCCGTGAGGATCGCCGCCTGCCCGGTCCCGCTCTGGGGGAGGCCCGGCACCCCGAGTTGCGCGTCGAGCGGAACCAGGACGGCGCTCGCGGTATGCACCGGAGCCCGCTCCGCGAGCGGCCGGCCCAGGAGTCGGCGGAGGGTGGGGGTGGCCGCCCGGACCAGCGGGTTGGTGGCCGGATCGGGATCGCCCAGCCCCACGCCGTCGACAAACACCATCAGGATCCGCACCGCCAGCATGATATCACAAACCGCGGCGCCGCCGTCCCCGGGGCTTGGGAGGACGATTCAACGAACGGGGCGCGACAGGAACGGCGACCCCCGCACCACGAACCGCCACGGGCGGCCGGCCGCGGCCGAGATCCCGATCCGGGGCGTGGCGGCGATCGGCGGGGGGCGGCGGTCGCGGCGCGCGACGTACAGGCGGCCGGTCACGAGGTCGGCGCGGTTGTGCGCGAGCGTGATGCCCATCGCCTGAGTCAGCCGGCCAGGCCCGCTCGCGAGGGCCCGGAGCGTCGCGGGCCTCGGCCGTCGGCGCCGCCGCATCAGCGGCACCCCCGCCACCGGCTCGACGGCGCGGAGCAGCACCGCCCCCGGGCGCCCAAGGCGCTCGGTGACCACGTTCATGCAGGCGTGGGCCCCGTAGCTCAGGTAGACGTACGCGGTGCCGGGCGCTCCCCACATCACCTCGCTCCGGGGCGTCCGGCGGTACGCGTGGCTCGCAGGGTCGCGCGAGCCGCAGTACGCTTCGACCTCCACGAGCCGGCCCACGGTCATCCCGGACGGGGACTCGTGCACGAGGTAGCAGCCGAGGAGCGCGCGAGCCACGGTCAGCGTCGGCCGGGCGAAGAACGCCCGCGGCAGGCGGGTCAGTCTTCGAGGAAGTCGAGCAGTCGCTGGAGCGGCCACGTGTTAATCACGCCGGGGGCTTCGACCCATCCCCGCCGCGCGGTCCCGATGCCGTATTCCATCACCCTGAGGTGATCCCGGCGGTGGGCATCGGTGCCGATCTCGAACAGGGCCCCCCGGTCGCGGGCCAGCCGGACGTGCGCATCCCGCAGGTCCAGCCGCTCGGGGTACGCGTTGATCTCGAGCACGGTCCCGGTCGCACGCGCGGCGTCGATCACCGCGTCGAGGTCCAGATCAAACGGCGGGCGTTGGCCGACCAGCCGTCCGGTCGGGTGTCCGAGGATGTCCAGGTGGGGGTTCTGCATGGCGGTGACCACCCGGCGCGTCATCTCCTCCTGCGACATCCTGAGGCGGGTGTGGACCGAGCCGATGACCAGGTCCAGGGTCCGCAGCACCTCGTCGGGGTAGTCCAGGGATCCGTCCGGCAGGATATCGACCTCCGAACCCATCAGGACACGCAGGCCCACCCGGTCGCCCACATCCTGCACCACGCGGGCGTGCGCGTGCAGGTCGTCGATCCCGACACCCCCCGCGAACCGGAGCGACCGCGAATGGTCCGTGATCGCGATGTACTCGTAGCCGCGGGCCTTCGCCGCCCGTGCCATCGTCTCGGCCGTGTCGTCCCCGTCGCTCCACGTCGTGTGCATGTGGAGGTCGCCGCGGACGTCGGCGAGGGAGACGAGCGTCGGGAGCTCGCCGCGCTGAGCCAGTTCGATCTCCCCCTGGGCTTCCCGGATCTCCGGAGGGATCCACGGAAGGTCCAGCGCCCCGTACACCTCCTCTTCGGTTTTCCCTCCCACCCGGACCTCGTCTGCCACGCGAAAGACGCCGTACTCGTTGATGCGGAGACCCCGGCGCACCGCCATCTCGCGCAGGCGGACGTTGTGATCCTTGCTGCCCGTGAAATACTGGAGCGCCGCCCCGAAGGAGGCGGGATCGACCACCCGGACGTCGCACTGCACCCCGCTCACCCCGAGCAGCACGCTGCTGAGCGTGGCGCCCCGGGAGAGCACCCGGGCGACCTGCGGCAATCCGACCAGGGCCTCCATCACGGGGTCGGGGGCGCGCGTCGCCACGACGATGTCGATGTCCGCGATCGTATCCCGCATCCGGCGGATGCTCCCGGCCAGGCTCAGCGCCTCCACGCCCGCGGCGGCCCCGAGGACCTCGAGCACCGCCTGCGCCTGGGGCAGGACGATCCCGAGCGGCTGCCGCGCGGTCTGCTGTCGCCGCCGTTCGATCCCCTGCAAGATGTTCTGCTCGATCTTGGCGCCGAGCCGGGGGAGCTCGCGCACCTTGCCGGCCCGGGAGGCGCGCTCGAGTCCGTCGATGTCGGTGATGCCCAACCGCTCGTAGAGCAAGAGCGCAGTCTTCGGACCGACCTCCGGGATCGTCATGAGGTCGGATACCCCGGGGGGCAGCGTCTTCGACAGCTCGTCGAAGTACTCGATCCTCCCGGTCCGCAGGTACTCCTCGATCTTTTCGGCCAGGCTCGCGCCGATCCCGCCGATCTTCCTGAGCTCCCCCCGGGCCGCCACCGCCTGGACATCTTCGGCCAGGCTTTCCAGCGCCCGGCTCCCCTTGCGGTAGGCGTTCACGCGAAATGTGGATTCCTGTTTGAGTTCGAGAAGATCGGCGATCTGGGCGAAGATGCGGGCGATCTCGAGATTGGTGGCACTCACCTAGAACGGCACACCGCCGGGGCCGATGCGGGGGACGCGAACGGGCATCCCGGAGGGGACCCCGGCCATCAGCGCGGTGTACCCGCGCACCAGGACCGGCGCCACCAGCGAATGCTTGGCGTCCGCCGTCATCCCCTC
>VBAO01000513.1 GCA_005883865.1 Candidatus Segetimicrobium genomatis | reverse complement strand
CCAAACGGGCCTCCGGCCGTGTGGATCTTCCCGGGCCCGGCGCTCGCCCGCCGGGTGGCCGCGCGCGGGCGGAGGCCCTGGGGCGCACGATCCCCGGGAGCGTTCACCCGACGTCCGAGAGGGACGTCGTCCTGGAGGTCCGGGCGCTCACGAAACGGTTTGGCGGCCTGGTGGCCGTGGACCACGTGAGTTTTCACGCGCACCAACACGAGATCCTCAGCATCATCGGGCCCAACGGAGCGGGGAAGAGCACGATCTTCAAGCTGATGACCGGCGCGCACCGGCCGACCTCCGGCCGCGTCCTCTTCGAAGGCAAGGATATCACGGGACAGCCGGCGCATCTCGTCGCCCGGCAGGGGGTGGTGCGGACCTTCCAGGAGACGACCATCTTCCGGGAGATGACGGCGCGCGAGAACGTCGTGATCGCCCATCACCTGCGCGCGCGCGCCACCGCCGTGGGCATCCTCCTGAACAGCCCACGGGCGCGCGGGGAGGCGGCGGCCTTCCGCGAGAGCGCCGATGAGATTCTCGAGTACCTGGGCCTGGGACGAGTGAAGCACGAGCGGGCGCGGAGCCTGCCCCACGGACACCTGCGCGGGCTGGGGATCGCCATCGCCTTGGCGGCGGACCCCAAGGTGCTGCTGCTCGACGAGCCCTTCACCGGCATGCACACGGAGGAGACCGACCGCGCGGTCGAGATGGTCCGCGGGATCCGCGATCGCGGGGTGACGGTCCTGCTGGTGGAACACGACATCCGCGCGGTCATGCGCATCAGCGATCGCATCATCGTGCTGAACTTCGGCCGGATGATCGCCGAAGGTCCCCCCCGGCAGATTCAGAGGGACGAGGCGGTGATCGAGGCCTACCTGGGGCGGGAAGACGAGGCGCTCGGTGTCTAGCCCCTACGTCGCGCTGCGAGGCGTCAGCGTCTACTACGAGACGGTGCGCGCGATCGTGGACGTGTCCATCGCCGCGGAGGCGGGCGAGATCATCGCGCTCATCGGGGCGAACGGCGCCGGCAAGACGACGACGCTGCGCGCCCTGACCGGGCTCGCCCGGATCGTCTCAGGCGAGATCTGGTTTCACGGCCGGCGCATCGACGGCCTGGCGGTTGACCGGATCGTCGGTCTCGGCATCGCCATGGTCCCCGAGGGGCGCCGCATCTTCCCCTTCATGAGCGTCCGCGACAACCTGCTGATGGGCGCCTTCCGCCGGCGCGACCGCCGGCGCATCGTGGAAGACCTCGAACGAATCTTCGTCCGATTTCCCCGTCTCAAGGAGCGGCTCCGGCAGCAGGCCGGCACCCTCTCCGACGAGCCGTCGCTGGGTCTCGCGCCCCAGCTCGTCCGGGAGATCGCCCGGGCGATCCGGGCGATCAACCGCGACGAAGGGGTGACGGTGATCCTCGTCGAGCAGAACTCCCGGATGGCGCTGCAGCTTTCCTCGCGCGCGTATGTCCTGGAGACGGGACGGGTCGCGCTCGACGGTCGTTCCTCCGACCTGATCAACAACGACGATGTGCGGAGGCTCTATCTCGGCGGGTAGGCTCGGTCACACGAGCGCGATCTCCAGCCGCCGGTTGATCTTGCCCTTGTTCTCCGTCTTTGTGATCACCAGGCGGCCGATCTCCCGGGTGTTCGCGACGTGGGTGCCCCCGTCGGCCTGCGCGTCGAAGCCCTCGATCTCGATCACGCGGATCCGCGCCAGTTCCGCCGGCACCAGGTTCCTGGCCAGCCGCACGAGATCGGCGCGCTCGAACTCTTCACGGGACATCCAGCGCACGAGGACCCGGCGGCCCTCCTGCATGACGCGGTTGGTCTCGGCCTCGATCGCCGCGAGCCGCTCCCGGCTCAGGTCCTCCAGGGTGAAGTCCATCCGGGCACGATCGGGGTAGATGGCCCCGCCCGTCACCCGCGCGTCATAGAGATGGTAGACGGCGCCGACCAGCACGTGAAGGGCGGAGTGGTACCGCATGATGGCATAGCGTCGCTCCCAATCGAGCGCCCCGCGCACCTCCTGACCCACGCGCGGCACGGGCCCCTCCAGGATGTGCCAGGCCAGGTCCCCGTCCTTTTTGAGACCGACCACCCGCGTCTCGCCCCCGGGCCAGCGCAACTGCCCGGCGTCCGGCGGTTGCCCGCCGCCGCCCGGGAAGAACGCCGTCCGGTCGAGGGCGATCGCTTGAGCGCCCCCGGCCACGACCGATGCGTCGAACTCGCGGAGATACCCGTCCTCCAGATACAGCAGCTCGGTCATCGTCCTTTAGATGGAAGCGCGTCATCGACCACGAGCTCGTAGTGCCGGACGCGCCGGTCGTACGTGGTCAAGAGGGCCGCCGCCTCGTCGGCGACGACGGCGTTCTCGAGATCGGCGCCGGCAAACCCCCGGATCGCCTCGAGCGACCGCCACAAGGTGATGACGACGACCTCAACCCCTCCGGCGGTAGATCGCTCGAGGAGCATGGCCCCCGCGTATCCGTCCACCTGCCTCAACGCCGGCACGACGTGGGCCCGGAGGTGCTTCGCGTAGCCGGGCGCCCCCGCGGCCGTCGTTTCCGCCTTCCAGATCCGCGCGATCATGGCGCGGGAGGGGAGGCGCCGTCTCCCACGA
>VBAO01000062.1 GCA_005883865.1 Candidatus Segetimicrobium genomatis | reverse complement strand
TTGGCCGCCTTCGAGGCTTTCCTTCTACTCAAAGTCTTCTTGAGCATGACTTCGCCTCCTGGCACTAACTATATCATGAGTCCATAACTCTCTGGCATGGATGGACGCGTGGGCTGGGGTCTCCGATCCGCGCATGTTCCTCACCTTCCTCCGGCTTCCTTGGATGGGTTCGGCCTCGTCCGACCTCTGCGCGCGTGCGTCCAGAGGAACCACGACCCCCAGACGATCAGCCCCAGCGCCGCCATCTGGCCCCAGGTCAGGAAGATGACCGTCCGATCCTCGCTGCGGAGGAGATCGAGCATGAACCGCAGCGCCGAGGAGGCGATGATCCCCCACCAAAACAGGTAGCCGTCGAACGGACGCCGGCCCGCCGCTCTGAGCACCCACCCGAGGATCAGCGCCGTGCCCGCGATCTCGTAGAGCTGGAGCGGGTGGCGTGGTCCTCCAGGGACCCCGGGGAACACGATTCCCCAGGGGAGCGTGGTCGGATCGCCGTAGAGCTCGCCGTTCATGAAGTTTCCCCATCGCACGAGCATGATCGCCAGGAGGATCGCCGGCATCATCGCGTCGGTCAGCCGCCACATTGGGACCCGGTGTCGCGGGCACCACACGGCGAGGAACGCGAGGCCCACCGCGATCGCCCCGTGCGAGGCGAGGCCCGCGTACGGAGGGCGGATGATCGCCAGCGGGTCCCCCACAAAATCCTGGGGGTGCGAGACGGCGTATCCCGCCCGGGCCCCCACCAGCAGGCTCGTCAGAAACGGCAGGGCCAGCGAGTCGACGATGAGCCGGCGCTCGATCCCGAAGAGCGCACCGAAGCGGGCGGTTACCGGGATCGAGACGAACAGCGCGAGGCCCATCATCGCGCCGTACCAGCGCAGCAGCAACGGGCCCAACACGAGCGGGCCCAGTTTGAGTGGCCCGAGCTTGAGGAGGACGGGGTGCATGCAGGCCCAGTATAGGACCGGCGCTTTATTGACACAAGGAAACGTCTATGCTAAATTAATTTCAAACTTCATAGCAACTCTTATCCAGAGCGGTTGAGGGACAGGCCCGATGAAACCCGGCAGCCTACCAGGCGCCCACCTGGTGTGGTGCTAATTCCTGCGGAAGATCCAATTCCGGTAGATAAGAGGGACAAGGTCCCCTCGCGGAGTTGGCGGGGGGATTTTCGTTGTGCGCGCGTATGCGCGCAGAAGGCTCAAGACATCGCCCGGACGCCGCATCCGGCGCGGGCGGAAGCGGAGGGGAGAATGGCGGTGCGCGGGCTGGTCTGCCGTGAGTGCGGGCAGCGCTTCCCGGCGGAAGCGATCTTCGTCTGCGAGAGCTGTTTTGGGCCGCTCGAGGTGGAGTATGATCTCGACGGGGTTCGGGGAGAGGCGCTCCGGGAGCGGATCGCCGGCGGCCCCGGCTCGATCTGGCGGTATCAGGACCTGCTCCCCGTTCCCCGCGTGCCGGAGTGGGACCTGAGCCCCGGCTTCACCCCGCTCGTCCGGGCCCACCGGCTGGGGGACGCGCTGGGGCTGCCGAACCTGTATTTGAAGAACGACACCCGCAACCCGACCTGGTCGTTCAAGGACCGGGTCGTCGCCGTCGCCCTCGCCGCCGGGAAACGGTTCGGCTTCACGGTCTTCTCGTGCGCATCGACCGGCAACCTGGCCAACGCCGTCGCGGCGCACGCCGCCAAAGCCGGGTTGCGCGCGGTCGTGTTCATCCCGAAGGGGCTCGAACGGGCCAAAGTGATCACGACCGCGGTCTACCGCCCAACCGTGGTGGAGGTCGAGGGGACGTACGACGATGTGAACCGCCTCTGCCTCGAGATCGCGGATGAGCACCGCTGGGCGATCGCCAACGTCAACCTGCGGCCGTACTACTCGGAAGGCGCCAAGACCCTCGCGTTTGAGGTGGCCGAGCAGCTCGGATGGCGGGCGCCCGACCGGGTCGTCGTCCCCGTCGGCTCGGGGAACATGTTCGTCAAGATCCACAAGGGCTTCGAGGAGTTCGAGCGCCTCGGGGTCATCCCCCGGCAGACGGTGCGGATGACCGCGGCGCAGGCCGAGGGCTGCGGTCCGATCGCGACGGCGTACAAGGCGAAGACGGATAAGGTCCTCCCCGTCCGGCCGAACACGATCGCGAAGTCCCTGGCGATCGGGGCCCCGGCCGACGGCGCCTACGTCCTCGACCTCGCCCGCAGCACCGGCGGCGCCGTCGAGTCCGTCACCGACGGGGAGGTGGTCGACGCGGTCCGGCTGCTCGCCCAGACCGAGGGCCTCTTCACCGAGCCGGCCGGCGGCGTCACGATCGGCGTCCTCCGCAAGCTGGCCGCCTCCGGCGCGATCGGGCCGGACGAGGTGACGGTGGCGTACATCACCGGGATCGGCCTGAAGGCGCTCGAGGCCGTGGAAGAGGTGGTGGAGCCTTCTGTCACCATCAAGCCGACGCTCGCGTCGTTCGAGGAGCGCGTGCTCGCGCTCGCCGGCGGCTGATGGCCGTCACCGTGCGCATTCCCACCCCGCTCCGGCGGATCACGAACGGGGAGCGGGTGGTGACCGTCAGCGGGCGCGACCTGGCGCAGGCGCTCATCGACCTCGACCGCCGGTTTCCGGGCATCCGGGCGAAGATCCTGGATGACCGGGGCGAGGTGCTCCAGTTCGTCAACATCTTCGTCAACGAACAGGATGTCCGGTTCCTCGCCGGGCTCCAGACCCCCCTCGAGGATGGGGCCGAGGTGTCCATCGTGCCTGCCATGGCGGGAGGCGCTCAGGCATAGCCGCGGGTCCCACGCCCTCGCTGCCGGGTTGATCGCCCGCCGGCGCCGCGGCTCCTAGCGCTCGACGTGGAGACCGGGCCGTTGCACGTCGTGACCGGCGCGTTTGGCTTCACCGGCCACTTCATCACCCGCCGGCTCCTCTCGATGGGCAGGCGCGTCAGGACCCTCACCCGCCGCATCGACCGTCCGAACCCGTTCGGGGACCGGGTGAGCGTCGTGCCCTACCGCTTCGATGACCCGGATGAGTTGACGCGGAGCCTGCGGGGGGCGGCCGTTCTGCACAACACCTACTGGGTGCGTTTTCCTCACGGCCGGGTGACGTTTGCCGAGGCCATCGCGAACACCCGGATCCTCATCCGGGCCTGCGAGACGGCGGGGGTCGGTCGGATCGTGCACCTGAGCGTGACCGGCGCGTCGGAGGACTCCCCCCTCCCGTACTTCCGGGGAAAGGGGATCCTCGAGCGCGCGATCCGTGAATCGAAGCTGTCGTATGCCATCCTGCGGCCGGCGCTGATCTACGGCCCCGGAGATATCCTGGTCAACAACATCGCGTGGTTCCTGCGACATCTTCCGGCCTTCGCGATCCCGGGCGACGGCGGCTACCGGCTGCAGTGCGCCGACGTCGAGGACGTCGCCGAGATCGCCGTCAGCGCCTCCGAACGCCCCGAGCACCTCGTGGTGGACGTCGTCGGCCCCGAGACGTACACGTTTGACGGCCTCGTCCGGCTCATCGCCGGCGCGGTCCACAGCCGGGCGAAGATCGTCCACCTGGCCCCGGGCGTCGCGCGCGTCCTCCTGAGTCTGGTGGGCCGTCTCGTGGGCGACGTCGTCCTCACCCCCGACGAGGTCGCGGGCCTGATGTCCGGCCTGCTCGTGTCGTCCGGCGCGCCGCTCGGCCGGGGGCGCCTCCCCGACTGGCTTCTGGAGCACGGCCCGACCCTGGGGAGGACGTACGCGTCGGAGTTGGGCCGGCACTATTCCCGAGCCTAGGGACGCAGCGCCGCTCTGCCGAATGGCCCCACCATGAGCCCCGACGGCCGCCGCTCGGCGGAGCGCCGGCCCCCGGCCGATCCCTCCAGGTCGGTCGAGGGCCTCCGGGAGCAGATCCGCCACCACCTGTATCGGTACCACGTGCTCGACGCGCCCGAGATCTCGGATGCCGCGTTCGACGCCCTGATGGAGGAACTGCGGGCGCTCGAAGCCGCGCATCCCGAGCTCGTCACCGCCGATTCCCCCACCCAGCGGGTCGGTGCGCCGCCGGCAGAAGGGTTCCGCCCGGTCACCCACCCCCAACCGATGCTCAGCCTCGCCAACGCGTTCGACGAGGAGGATCTCCACGCATGGCACAAGCGCGTACGCGCGGGGTTGGGAGACCGCCCGGTGGAGTTCGTGTGCGAGCTGAAGTTCGACGGGGCCGCGATCTCGCTCGTGTACGAGCATGGGGTGTTCGTCCGTGGGGCGACGCGGGGGGACGGCGTTCAGGGCGAAGACATCACCCCCAACCTCCGGACCGTGCGGTCGCTCCCGCTCCGGCTGCGGCGGGAGGCGGATCCTCCGGAGTTCGTGGAAGTCCGCGGCGAAGTCTATCTCCCAATCCGGGCCCTCGAGGCGATCAATCAGGAACGCCTGCAGGCCGGACAGATGCCGTTCGCCAACGCCCGGAACGCCGCCGCCGGCTCCCTGCGCCAGCTCGATCCGGCGGTCACCGCCCGCCGGCCGCTCGACCTCTTCGTCTACCAGCTGGGCGCCGTCCGCGGCAAGCGATTCGAGACCCACTGGGAGAGCCTCGAGTGGGCGCGCGAGGCCGGCTTCCCGGTGGACGCGCACGCGCGCCGCGTGTCGTCGATCGACGATGTCATCGCGTATGTGCGTGATTGGGCGGCCCGCCGGGACACCCTGCCCTACGGCACCGACGGCGTGGTGGTCAAGGTGGATTCGCTCGACCAGCAGGCGGAGCTCGGCGCGACGAGCCAGGCCCCCCGGTGGGCGATCGCCTACAAGTTCCCGGCCGAGCAGGCCGAGACGCGCGTCCGGGACATCACGGTCCACGTCGGCCGCACCGGCGCGCTCACCCCCGTGGCGGATCTCGAGCCGGTCCGGGTCTCCGGGGTCATCGTGCGCCACGCCACGCTCCACAACGAGGATGAGATGCGGCGCAAGGACGTCCGGATCGGGGATCACGTGGTCGTCCAGCGGGCCGGTGAGGTGATCCCCGAGATCGTCCGAGTGCTCCCGGAGAAGCGCACGGGGGAGGAGCGTCGGTTCGAGATGCCCGCCGTCTGCCCGGTGTGCGGCTCGCCGGTCGAGCGGAGGGCGGGCGAAGCGGTGAGCCGGTGCACCGGGGGCGCCTCCTGTCCCGCGCAGGTGCTGGAGCGCCTGATCCACTTCGGATCGCGGGACGCGCTCGATATCGAGGGCGTGGGCCCGAAGCTGCTCCAGCAGATGCTGGACCGCGACCTGATCCGCGACCCCGCGGATCTGTTCACGCTGACCAAGGCTCAGGTGCTCACCCTGGAGCGGATGGCGGACAAATCGGCCGACAAGGTGATCGCCGCCATCGCCCGAAGCCGCCGTCCGTCCCTGTCCAGATTGATCTACGCCCTCGGGATCCGGCACGTGGGCGTGCACGTGGCCGACCTCCTCGCCCGTCATTTCCAGGATCTGGACCGTCTCGCCGGCGCCTCGTTCGAGGAGGTCAGGGATGTCCCCGGCATCGGCCCGACGATCGCGCAGAGCGTGGTGGAGTTTTTCCGTCAGCCGGCGACGCGGGCGCTGCTCCGGAAACTGCGCGCGGCCGGGGTCCGCCCGGCCGCGCCCGCGGCCTCCACAGGCCGCCTGGCGGGGAAGACGTTCGTGTTCACGGGCACGCTCGAGCGGATCTCGCGGCGGGAAGCGGCGGAGCGGGTGGCGGCCCAGGGAGCCACGGTCTCGGACAGCGTCGGCGCGCGCACCACGTACCTGGTGGCCGGCGCTTCACCGGGGAGCAAATTCGACCGGGCGCGCAAACTGGGCGTCACCGTGCTGAACGAGCAAGAGTTCCTGGGGCTCCTGGAGAGCCGGTGATGGCCCCGCGCTCGCGGCCCCGGGGGTCCACGCTGGGCGGGATCGTGCTCCTGCTGATCGCCGCGGGGGGGCTCGCGTGGTGGTTCGTGGACCGGCGGGCGAGCGGCGTGGAGGTCTACTTCGTCCGGTCCGACCCGGTTCGCAACAAGGTCACGCTCGCGGCCGTCCGCCGTCCGGCCCCCCGCGGACCGATCGACGTGCGTCTGGAGGCGGCGCTGCGCGCCCTCCTCGATGGGCCGAAGGCGGCCCGGTGGGGTGAGGCGCGCGACTTGGCCACCGAGATCCCGGCGGGGACCAACGGTAAACCTCTCCGAAACCTACGCTCGGGGCGGCGGGAGCACGAGCATGCTGGCGCGGGTCTGGCAGGTCGTGTATACGGCCACGCAGTTCGCAGACGCCCCGGAGGTCCAAATCCTCGTCGACGGCCGCCGGGTCGAGGCGCTGGGAGGCGAAGGGGTGATGATCGGGTCCCCCCTGCGGCGTCGGGCCACGCCGCCGTCGCTGTGAGGCCGCGGCCTCGATTATGGGTACGATGATCGTCCGTTTGGATAAAGGGGCGGTTTCCGCATGGGAAGAATAACCCCGCCGATGCCAAAGGAGATCCACGCCGAGGAGATCGAGAGGTTTCTTGGAACTATAGACGGCGTGGCGTCCGCCAGGCTGTCGACATCCCCATCCGGCGAGATCGACCAGATCTATGTGACGGCGGACGACGCCACGGAAAGCCGGGCGGCGCGTCGCGCGGTCGTCGCGGCGCTCGTGACCACCTACGGGATCCCGGTCGAGCCGTGGAGGGTGCAGGTCGTCCACTTGAAGGGATTCCCCACCGCCGTCCGCGACCGAGACGATCGCGCGGGTGCAGGTGGCCTGGGAAGGCGGCGGCGATCAGCGGGTCGGGACCGGGCAGGCCGGGGGGCCCGTCGGCCCGGCGCATCGCCTGCGGGCGCTGGCCGCGGCGACGATCGATGCCGTCCGCGCGGTGGTCGAGCCGGCCTACCGGCGGATCGCGGTGCAACAGGTGTCGCACACCACCTGCATGGGCCATCCGCTGGTGCTCGTGGGGATCACGGCGTCCTCCTCGCGCGGCCAGGAGATGCTGGCGGGCGCCGCGTTCGAGCGCGAGGGAACGCCCGCGGCCGTGATCGCGGCCCTCGATGCGGCAACCAAATGGCTCCTGCAGGGGCCGGTCGACGAGTCCGGGGAGACGGCCCCGGGGGACCGCAGGGCGCGTCTCGAGGCGATGCGCCACTTCGCCCGTTCGGAAAGTGGAGCCCACCCCGTGCCGCTGGCCCTGCCCGCCGAGGCGCCGCCCGCGCCGGCCCCGCCCGCCGTCATGAACCCCGATGTCCTGGAGGACCTCCAGGAGATTCGTCCCGAGCAGAAAGGCGGTGCCGCGATGGCGACACACCACGAGGGCCCGCGCGGGGGGGTGGCTTCGCCGCGCCCGGCGCGTCAGACGATCGAGGAGGAGTTCTATCGGCCGCTGATCGAAGCGCGGACCCCGGTGCACATCCGCTGCCGGGACGGCTATGAGATCGCGTACGCCGTCCTCCAGGATGTCGGGACCTACACCCTCCTGGTGGAGGCCGGCGGGGCGACCGAACTCCTGTACAAGCACGCGATCATCTCGATCCGGCCTCGGACCCCATCCTCGGGGGCCTGACTGCGGCGTGCCGGACCGTCCGCTCGACCCGGACAGCGCTCCCGGCCCGCGGCGTGAACTGGCCGCCCGCCGCGCCCGCGTCGAGGAGGGGGGCGGTCCCGCCCGCGTCGCCCGCCAGCACGACGCCGGAAAACTGACCGCCCGCGAGCGCACCACCGACCTGCTCGACCCCGGGACGTTCGTGGAGCTGGATCGGTTCGTGACCCATCGGGGCACGGCGTTCGGCATGGACAAGGTCGACGCCCCCGCGGACGGGGTGGTGACCGGGTACGGAACGATCCACTCGAGGCTGGTCTTCGTCTTTTCGCAGGACTTCACGGTCCTGGGCGGCTCGCTGGGGGAGGGGCACGCGCAGAAGATCTGCAAGATCATGGATCTCGCGGTGCGCAACGGCGCACCCGTGATCGGGCTGAACGATTCCGGGGGCGCGCGGATCCAGGAAGGCGTGATGAGCCTCGGCGGGTACGCCGAGATCTTCCTCCGCAACACCCTGGCCAGCGGGGTCGTGCCGCAGATCTCGGCGATCATGGGGCCGTGCGCCGGCGGCGCGGTGTATTCGCCGGCGATCACCGACTTCACGGTGATGGTGCGCGGGACGAGCCACATGTTCGTCACCGGGCCCCAGTCATCGCCGAGAACGATCCCGACGCCCTCCTCCTGATCCGGCGCCTGCTCGGCTACCTGCCGCAGAACAACCAGGACGAGGCGCCGCGCGGCGCGGGCACCGACCCTCCCGACCGGATGGAGGCCGCGCTGGACTCGGTGGTGCCCGACGACCCCCACCGGCCCTATGAGATGCGCGAGATCATCACCGGCGTCGTCGACGACCGTGAGTTTCTCGAGGTCCACGCCCACTTCGCCCAAAATCTGTTGGTCGGGTTCGCACGGCTGGACGGCCAGTCGGTGGGGATCGTCGCCCAACAGCCCGCGGTGCTGGCGGGGGCGCTCGACATCAACAGCTCCGTCAAGGGCGCGCGGTTCGTGCGGTTCTGCGACGCGTTCAACATCCCGTTGGTGACCTTTGTAGACGTTCCCGGGTTCATGCCGGGGACCGCGCAGGAGCACGGCGGAATCATCAAGCACGGGGCCAAGCTGCTCTATGCCTACTGCGAGGCCACCGTCCCCAAGCTGGCGGTGATTACCCGGAAGGCGTACGGCGGCGCGTACGACGTGATGTCGAGCAAGCACATCCGCGGGGACCTGAACCTGGCCTGGCCCAGCGCCGAGATCGCCGTCATGGGGCCGGAGGGAGCGATCGACATCATCTTCAGGGGGGAACTGGCCCGCACGCAGGATCAGGAGGCGACCCGGGCCCGGCTCGCGGCGGATTACCGGCAGCAGATTGCCAATCCGTACATCGCCGCCGGCCGGGGCTACCTCGACGACATCATCGAGCCCCGCGAGACCCGCCCGCGGCTCATCTCGGCGCTTCGGATGCTCCGGGGCAAGCGAGACCGCAATCCCCCGAAGAAGCACGGCAACATGCCGTTGTAGGCGCGCGTGGGCACCCCCCCAAAGCGCCTCCACAAGGTGCTCGTCGCCAACCGGGGGGAGATCGCGCTCCGGGTGATCCGGGCGTGCCGTGCGCGGG
>VBAO01000061.1 GCA_005883865.1 Candidatus Segetimicrobium genomatis | reverse complement strand
GGCCGGCATCGACCTCTCCGTCGGCTCGATCCTGGCCCTGGCGGGCGCCGTCATGGCGGGCCTCTTGAAGGGGGGCGCCCCCGTCGCCGTGGGGCTGCTCGCGGGCCTCGTGGTTGGCGCGGGGGCCGGCATGGTGAACGGCCTGGCGGTCGCCTACGGTCGGGTCGCGCCGTTCATCGTCACCCTCGCGACGCTGACGATCGCGCGGGGCGCGACGCTCGTCTACACCGGAGGCCGCCCGATCAGCGACCTTGGGGCGTCCTTCGACTGGCTGGGCGAGGGCGATCTCTTCGGCATCCCTGTGCCGGTGATCGCGACGGCGCTGGTCTTTGCGGCGTCGTACGTCGCGCTCACCCAGATGGTCGTCGGGCGGTACGTCTACGCGATCGGAGGAAACGCCGAGGCGGCGCGGCTGTCCGGGGTCAATGTCAAACGGTATACCGTGCTCGTGTACGCGTTGAGCGGACTCCTCTCCGCCGTCGCCGCGGTCATCCTGACGGCGCGCCTCGACTCGGCCCAGCCCACCGCGGGGTCCGGGTACGAGCTCGACGCGATCGCGGCGGTCGTCCTGGGAGGCACCACGCTCATGGGAGGCGAAGGCAGTATCGGCGGCACGCTCCTGGGGGCCTTCCTGATCGGCGTGCTGAACAACGGTCTGAACCTGTTGAACGTGTCGTCCTTCTACCAGCAGGTCGTCAAGGGCGCCGTGATCCTGCTCGCGGTCCTGCTGGACCAGCGGCTGCGCCGGCGGGGCGGGCGAGGTCCGGCGATCGCTCGATCGTAGACTCTGAAGGGAGGAAGACGCATGGGACGGATATCGATCTCGTTGGCGGTGGCCGCCGTACTGGCCATCGGGCCGGTCGCGTCCTCGGCAGGAGCGGCCGGCAGGCCGACCGTCGGGCTGGCGATCTCCACCCTGAACAACCCCTTCTTCGTGGACCTGCGCGACGGCGCCCAGGCCGCCGCCGCGAAGGCGGGGATCGCGCTCGTCGTGCTCGACGCCCAAAACGATCCGGCCAGGCAGGCGAGCAGCGTCGAGGACCTGATCGCGAAAAAGGTCGGCGCGGTGATCATCAATCCGACCGACAGCGACGCGATCGTGCCCATCGTGAAGAAGCTGAACGCGGCGAAGATTCCCGTGATCACCGTGGACCGCGCGGCCAACGGAGGGACCGTGGCGGCCCACATCGCCAGCGACAACGTGGCCGGGGGCCGGATGGCGGCCGCGTACGTCGCCAGGCGTCTCAAGGGGAAGGGGAACGTCGTGATGCTCGAGGGGATCGCCGGGTCGTCCGCCGCGCGGGACCGGGGTAAGGGGTTCCGCGAGGGCCTCCAGAAGTTCCCCGGGATCAAGATCGTGGCTTCCCAAACCGCCGATTTCGATCGCAGCAAGGGCCTGACGGTCATGGAGAACATCCTGCAGGCGCAGAAGAAGATCAACGCGGTGTTCGCGCAGAACGATGAGATGGCCCTGGGCGCCGTCCAGGCGATCGAGGGGGCGAAGCGCCAGCAGGCGATGTTCGTCGTCGGGTTCGACGCCATCGCGGACGCCCTCAAGGCCGTCAACGAAGGCAGGATAGCGGCGACGATCGCCCAGCAGCCGAAGGTCATGGGGCGGCTGGCGGTGGAGGCCGCCGCTTCACGGCTGAAGGGCGGGAAGGTGGCGAAGTTCACGCCGGTACCACTCAGGCTTGTGACCAAGAACTCCTAGATCACATTCGAAACCGCGGCGTTGGTGGAAAGAGAAAAAGGAGGCGTCGTTATGGACCTAATCTGCGCAGTATTCTCGGTGTTGCCTGGCAAGAGCAATGCCGCCCGCGACTTCATGCGTCAGTTGGACACCGAACGGAAGGGTGAGTTCGATCGATCTGAGCGGCGTATCGGCATCACAAAGGAGGTTTGGTTCCTCGCGCAGGGGGCCGGTGGTGACCAACTCGTCGGCTACATGGAAAGCGAGAATTTCAAAGATGCGATCGGGATGTTTTCCCAATCACAAGAGGCGTTCGACCTGTGGTTCAAGCGACGCTTTGCTGAGGTCACCGGGGTAGACTTCAATAATCTCCCGCCTGACATGAAACTGCCTGAATTGCTTTCTAGTTATCAAACCTAGAGGAATTATCCGGACACCACCGAACTCGACTCCCGATTGGTGAGCCGCTGAGCATGCCCGGCGACGGCATCACGATGATGGAGGCGCGACCATGCCGAAATACGTGATCGAACGGGAGATCCCCGGGGCCGGCAAACTATCCCCGAAAGAGCTACAAGCCATTTCGCAGAAGTCCTGTGGCGTGCTGAACCAGATGGGACCGCAGATCCAATGGGTCCACAGTTACGTCACCGCGGACAAGATCTACTGCGTCTACGTTGCTCCGAATGAAGAGCTGGTGAGAGAACACGCGCGAAGGGGAGGGTTCCCCGCCAATCGCGTCTCGGCGGTCAAATCCGTGATCGATCCGACCACGTCGGAAGCTTGAGGATGACGGGCGGACCTAGGCCTTAGGAGAGACGATCTCGAAGAGATCGTCGAACGATGCGTCGAGGGTTTCAAGCAAACGCTGCCGCACGTGGGGCCCGGCGGATTTCCGCCCCGCAAGAAGATCCGAGAGGTGGCTGCGGTGGATGCCCGTGCGACCGGCGAGTTGCGACTTCGTCCAATTCCGGCGTGCGAGGTAAGCTTCCACAGCCGCTCGCCTAAGACGTACCCGGACGGGACTCATATCCCGTCCTCCGAGAATTCGCCATATACGTGATTCATGCCCATGGGCCGGGGCTTGTAGACCGCTCGCGGCGCGCCACGCCCCCCAACACCCCCGATCACCCCGATTTCTCTCCAGGCGAGCGCACCGGAAATTCGGCCCACATAACGGAGAAACGCCACAGAAATCCCAGTGAAGTGACGATCGATTGCCCCCCTGCGCATCACCCACAGCGCGAACGGCGGAGGCTGACGGTCGTAGTCAACCCCCCGCCCGACACGAACGCCGGATTGGGCTGGGATTCGCATGACAGGTCGTTGACCGGGTCGCTCGGGCGGGGCCATACTGCAAGAAACCGAATATTCGCCGGATCCTTCGAACGGGCAAACCCGGAGCAATCCGGGGACGCAAAGCGACGGGACCCTCGGGGTCGGCTGAGCTGCCGAAGAGGATTCCGCGGTGTGATGAGCGGCGTGGAGTCCCTCCGGACTTCGCGCCGCGTTCGTTCCCCCACCCCCACCCGTTGAACGAGGCGTGTCGGACCATGGGGCTGGTGCCTCAGAGATCGTCATGGAGGTGTCGACATGAGTGAGAAAACGGACGCGATCTTCATGCTGCGCCATGCAAACGAGTTCACCGACATCGAGAACTCGGCGATCGTCTATGTGCTGCGGGGATGGTTTGCCTCGCTGGCGGGGATCCCGGGCGCCCTGCAGGTCGGCGATGATGCGTGGGCATTTACCACCTTGGCCGAGCATTTCACTTCTCTGCTGAACAACGATCCGTCCCAGCGGACCGCGACGCAGCTGAGGATCAAGGACCTGCTGTCGGCCCGGGCCCAAACCGCGCAGGACGCCGTGGACGCGCTCCTGGGCGCGCCGAACGACGAGGACGAGCGCATGAATGCGGAGACCGACACATTTGCGAAGCAGGTCGAGGGACAGGTCAACAAGTAGGTGTCGAGGCTGCCAGGGAGCGTCTGGGGGATCCTGGGGGCGTCCGCGATGGCCGGGACGCCTGGGATCCCCCGGCGGAGGTGGAGGTAGGGAGCGAATGTATCTGGGAATGGGATTGGCAGGTTGGGCACGGCAGGGTCGCGCGCTCGCGGGCGACGCGGCCGACGACATGATGACGTTCGACGACGCCGTGGTGTGGGTGAAACGCGCCGTGGCGCTCTTGATCGCGTGGGGCCTCGTGACCTGGGGGTTCTCCTGGTTCCACCTGAGCTGGGTGCTGTACGGCGCGGTCACGGGCCTGGCCGCCGGCCTGCTCGCCGGGTGCGTGGTCCTCATCACGATCCCCCAGAAGCTGCAGCTGGCGGCGGTCGGGGCGATTACCGGGATGGGGGTCGACTGGGTGACCAGCCTGGGCCAGAAGGGCGGGCCCAAGACGGCGATCAATACGCTGGCGACGGCGATCGCGAACGCCATCGCCGGCATCATGAATGCGGCGGAAACCACGAGCCTGCCGGTTCCGCCCCGGGTGGCGGTGGCCTACGGGCTTTGGTGCTTCGTCTTCGGGCTCGGACTCGTGATGCTGCTCGGCTCGATGCAAAAGCGCGCGAAATAACTCCCCCCGCATCCACAGAGGTCCCCCGGTCCGTTTTCGAGCGGGTGTGCACCAGGGAGGACGTATGACTGCCGCTCGCTAAGAGACTCGATGCGCGAAGCCCGAGATCAGGGGTGGGAGGTGGGAAGATGGATGCCGGGAGACGCGAGGGGAGGCAGGTCGGACGCCGGACGTTCCTCAAGCTGGCGACGGGCGCCGGGCTGGCCACCATGGGCGGGTTGGGCCCCGCGCCTTGGGTCCGGGCGGCGTCGGACGTCACGCTGTCGATCTGGACCGGGTTCCCTGAGCTGGTGCCCTTTTACAAGGCGGTCGCGGAAGGATACGGAAAGGCACACGCAAACGTCAAGTTCACCTTCTTCAGCACGTCGCTGCGGGAGACCGAGCAGAAGCTGTCCGCCGCGGTCCCCACGGGTACCGGGCCCGACATCTACGATATCGGCACCAACATCAGCGTCAAATTCATCGACGGCGGGCTCCTGAGTCCGAACCCGCCGGACGTCGACCAGTACCTGAAGAGCGGCGCGTGGAACCCCTCCGTCGTCGACTTCTTCACCGTCAACGGGAAGACGTACGGGCTTCCCCTGATGGAAGGGAGCCGGGCGTCCATGTTCTACAACAAGACGATGTTCAAGGAGGCGGGGATCGCGACGCCCCCGTCCACGTTCCCGGAGCTGGTCGCGGACGCGCGCAAGCTCGTGAAGTTCGACGCCTCGGGCAAGATGATCCGGAGCGGGATCAGCCTGCGCCTCTCGGGGCAGGGCAGCGGCATCGGGGAGAAGTTCCGGTTCGTCCTGGAGCCCGCCGGCGGGGCCCTCATCGTCAAGACGCCGAGCGGCAAATGGCACAGCGGCTACGACAACGAGGCGGGCCGGGCCGCCCTCACGTTCTATGTCGACGCCGTGCAAAAGGACAAGATCGACGACCCGAAGATCCCGCACGATGCGGACGCGTTCGCCACCGGCAGTGCCGCGATGCTCTTCCGCGAGGCGTGGGTGATCGGCGAGATCGAGCAGAAGAACCCGAAACTGGAATACGGGGTGGCGCCGATTCCCCGGTGGAAGCCGGGGGGGCCCTACAAGATGCTGCTCCAGCCGTCTCAAGTTCCTGACCAACGCCGACAACTCGGTGAGATTGACGGCGATGACGGGCTGGGTCTCCGAGCGCCAGAACGTCAACTGGAAGCCGTTGCTCGAAAAGACGCCCCAATTCCAGGTCTTTGTGTCTCCCCCCAAGGATGTCGTGTTTTATGTCGAGCCCATCCTTTCGGTCTTTGACGAGATCGAGACCAAGTTGGCCGACCACCTGCCCGGCGCGTACATCGATCTACGGGACAACGTAGCGCGTAGATCCGTGCCGGGGGAGCCGCCGGCTCCCCCGGACAATCCCGACCGGGACGCGGCATGGCAACCGAACAGGCGGCGGTCCATTGGGCGCGGGCACGGGCGCCGTCCCGCAGGAAGTGGGGGGTCATCCTCTTCTGCTACCTGGCCCTGGCGCCGGTCCTGGCCCTCTTCGCCTACAT
>VBAO01000060.1 GCA_005883865.1 Candidatus Segetimicrobium genomatis | reverse complement strand
CGCGCGTACTGCGGGAGTACGCCGACGTGGTGCGGGAGGTGGCGGCGGCGTCGCACGATTTCCTGGCGCGGTCGACCGGGGGACGGTGATGCGGCCCCGGCAGCGGGTCGCGGTCATCACGGGGTCGAGCCGGGGGATCGGGCGCGCGATCGCCCAGGCGTTTGCCCGCGAGGGCGCCGCGGTCGTCCTCAACGCCGCCCGATCCATCGGCGAGGCGCGGGCCGCCGCGGCCGCGATCGTGAGCGCGGGGGGGAAGGCGCTGGCCATCCGGGCCGACCTGGCGGATCCGGCGGATGCCCGCGCGCTCGTGACCCGGGCGGTCGAGGAGCTGGGGCGCATCGACATCCTGGTCAACAACGCCGGGATCGCGGATCGCGCGGACATCTGGCAGATCGACGAGGCGCGGTGGTCGGCCATGATGGCGCTGCACGTGGGGGGCCCGTTCTTTGCCGGCCGCGCGGCGGGGGAGGTCATGATCCGGCAGGGACGGGGCGCGATCATCAACATCGCGTCGATGCGGGGAATCGAGCCCGGAACCGGGCCGCTGCACTACAACGTGAGCAAGGCGGCGCTCCTGATGCTGACCAAGTGTCTGGCGCGGGACCTGGCGCCCCACGTGCGCGTCAACGCCATCGCCCCGGGGTACACGGAAACGGCGTTCCACGCCGAGCGGACGATCGCCGAGCGTGAGCAGATCGCCTCGCGGATTCCCCTCGGCCGGTTCACCCAACCCGAGGAAATCGCCCGCGTGGCGGTGTTTTTGGCCTCCGACGATGCCGCCTATATCACCGGCCAGACGGTCATCGTCTCGGGAGGGGTGGTGACGGGGTAGGATCTGGGCGTTACTGCCTGAAGTCCTGCGGCTTGACCTTATCGAGGAACCGCCTGAACTCTTCCACCTCGTGCTCGTCGAACGCCTTCTTGAGCGGGATGGCCTGGGCGGCCACCTTTTCCTCGACGAAGATGGGCGCCTCCATGCGGAGGGCGAGCGCGATCGCGTCGCTCGGGCGCGAGTCCACGACCACGTCGGCGCCGTTGTTTTGGAGGTGGATCTCGGCGAAGTAGGTCCCGTTTTGAATGTCCGTCACCACGATGCGGTTCACGGTGATGGTCAGCTGGGCGAGCATCGCGCGGATGAGGTCGTGGGTCATCGGCCGCGGCATCCGGACGCCCTGCAGCTCCAAGGCGATCGACTGCGCTTCAGCCGTGCCGATCCAGATGGGAAGCGCGAGCGTCTCCGACTTGTCGACGAGCAGCACCACCGGGTTCATCTGCTGGTCCATCGCGACGGTCCGAACCTTCATCCCGATCATGCTCAGACCTCCGGCGTCGTTCCGCGGTGTCTTGCGCGTCCATTATAACAGAGTGTTCGCGCGAGGCAAACGGCGCGCCTCCGCGTCTGCCCGCGGTCCGCGCGCGCGTGTCGCGCGGAGGAAATTTCGTGGACTAAGACGTAATTATTTTGGGTATAGATGAACGCGCTCGTGCGGCGAGGCACCGTCCGCGCGCCGGATCTAGGCGCGCCGGATCTGGGGCTCCCGGTCTCCCCCCGCGCCCGGCGCCTCTGCGATGAGTCCCACCGCCCACCGCCTCGTCGTGCGGGCGACGATGGTGCCGAGCACCAGCGCGACCAGGTAGCCGTAGGGCAGGCTCGCCGCCATGGCGCCAATGAGGAGCACGAGCGAAAAGTCCGCGGAGGAAGAGGCCGTGTCGCGCGCCAGGCGCAGCAGCGCGACCGCTTCGAACAGCAGGATCACGCCCAGGACCGGCCTGGGGAAGACCGGAATGATGTCTCGAAAGCCGGCGCTCACGAACAGCCCAAGCGCCAGATAGAGCGCCCCATACAGGAGCACCGATCCGCCCGTCCGCGCGCCGAAGGCGTAGTGGCCCGCCATTCCGCCCGACCCGTGGCAGGTGGGCACGCCTCCCAAGAACGGGTTCACCAGGTTCATGACCGAGTAGGTCAGGCCGATCTTCCGCGTCGTGATGCGGCGCTCGGGGAACAAGTCGGCGGCGATTTGCTTCGTGGCGAGGATGGAGTTGCCGAGCGACAGCGGGATCTGCGGCAGGGCCAGCAGCAGGAACCCCGTCAGGATGTCTTGGGTTGTCGGACGGGTGAGTTCCGGGAGGTGGAGCCCGGCGCTGTGGATGAGCACGTTCCCGCTCACGCGGAAGAGGAGCGCATAGCCGATGCCCAGGAGGATCACCAGGGGAGCCGGGGGAAACCGGCGGTTCCCGAGGAGGAGGAGGATGATCACGAAGGAGATCCCCCCGAGGACGTAGCCCGGCACGCCTTCGGCGGGCACATAGTCCCTGAGGGCGAGAATCGAGAGTTGTATCCCCAGCCCGAATTGGATTCCCCGAACGACCACCTTCGGGACGACTCGCGTCAGGACGTCGAGGAGGCCCGTGGCGGCCAGCGCCCCGTAGAGGATGTGGCCGGGGATGCGCTGTGCGATGACGAGCACGGCCACCGCTTTCAGCGGCTGCGCCGGCATCGGGATGCCGTACACCAGCCCGGTGAGAATCTGCATCATGCCGAACATCGTGAACACGCCGGCCGGATCGAGCTTCGCGGCCAGACTCATGCCGACCAAGAGCGGGAAATCGGTGCCGATGTCGCCGAAGGCGCCGGAGAGTTCGTTCCGGTCGAATCGAATGCGGGGTGCACGCGCGGCAACAGGCATCAGGGCTTGCCGATCATGACCTCCGTGGACTTGATCACGGCCACAACCTCGTCGCCGACCTTGATGCCCATCCGCTCCACCGATGCCCGTGTGATTACCGAGACGAGCTCACCGGTGCCGATCTGGACCCGGATTTCGGCCATCACGCCGCCGAGGGCGATCGCCGTCACCCGGCCCCGAAGCTGGTTTCTCGCGCTGATCTCCACCTCGGCGTCCTCCCGTCCGCGGGTCCCGCGCCGCAGCCCGGCGACGAGCTGCTCCCGGGGGAACAGCCACTTGCGCCCCACCCGTGCCCCGGGGAGCTTTCCCGTCCTCGCCAGCGCCTGGACGCGTTTGACATGAAGGTGCAACATCGAGGCGGCCTCGCGCGCTGAGGATCTTTAAGGAATATAAAGGACCAGAGAGACCATGGCCCATCCGGATTGCGAGCTCTGCCGGGGAACATGGTACGATGCTGGGGACGATGCGGGGAGGAGACCTGACCGGGGTGCGCCTCGGCGCTGCGATCGTGCTTGGGAAGATGACGGCCACGCTCAGCAGGCGCCTCCAGCAGGGAGGCGGGACGACGATGCCGGGCCGCGTGGCCAGGGCGGTCGAGCCTCGCCTGCTGCCCCTTCTCTCCCGGCGCCTCCGTTACGGCAGCGTGATCGTCGCCGGCACGAACGGAAAGACGACGACGGCCCGGCTGCTCGCGCACATCATGCGGGAGGCGGGTCACCACCCGGTGCACAATCGCGCGGGCGCGAACCTGGCTGCCGGGATCCTCTCGGCGTTGCTGGAGGACGTCGACCTCCGGGGCCGGCCGGCGGGGGACATCGGCATCTTCGAGGTCGACGAAGCGACGGTTCCCCGGGTCCTGCCGCATCTTGCGCCCCGGGTCGCGGTCTTCACGAACCTGTTTCGAGACCAGCTGGACCGGTACGGAGAGATCGATACCATCGCCGGGCTGTGGCGGGCGGCGGGGGAGGCGCTCCCCGCCGGCGCCGTGCTGGTGGCGAACGGCGACGACCCGCTGGTGTACGAGGCGGTCCGGGGCCTGCCGGGGCGGCTCGTCGCGTTCGGCATCGAGGACGAGCGCCACGCGCTGCCCGCGATCGAGCACACCGCCGAAGCGCGCTACTGCTACCGGTGCGGCACGCCCTACCAATACGCCCTCACGTACTTTGGGCACATGGGGCGGTACCGATGCCCGACCTGCGGGGTCGGCCGTCCCCCGCTCGACGTCGCCGCGCAGGACGTCGCGCTCGAGGGCCCTGAGGGAGCGGCGTTTGTGCTGGACGCTCCGGGATTTGGGACGGTGAAGGTCACCACCGCGCTCCCGGGGCTCTACAACGTCTACAACGTCCTCGCCGCATCCGCCGCCGCCTTCGTCCTGGGCGCGTCGGTGGAGCAGGTGCGGGCGGCGGTGGCGTCGTTCGCCCCCGCGTTCGGGCGCGCCGAGCGCATCGTCGCGGGCGGCGCGGAGCTGCGGGTGCTCCTGTCGAAGAACCCGGCCGGGTTCAACGAGGTCCTCCGGACCGTGCTGTCGGACGGCCGGCGGCCGGTGGTGCTCATCGCCATCAACGACAACATCGCGGACGGCCGCGACGTCTCGTGGCTGTGGGATGTCGACTTCGAGCATCTGGCCGGCCGAGCGGACCACGTGATCGTGGCCGGGCTTCGCGCCGAGGACATGGCGCTGCGCCTGCGGTACGCCGGGATTCCCGACGAGGCGGTCGACGTCCAGCCCGGGTACGAGCCCGCGCTGCGGTCGGCGGTGAGCCGCGCCGCGGGGCGGCCGGTGGTCGTTCTGCCCACGTACACGGCGATGCTGGGGATTCGAGACGTCCTCCGCAGATGGGGGGCGGTCGGGAGGTACTGGGAGCATTGAGCGCGCCGCCCGCGCTGCGCATCTGCCATCTCTACCCCGACCTCCTGAACCTCTACGGCGACCGCGGCAACATCATGGTCCTGGTTCAGCGGGCGCGGTGGCGAGGGCTTCCCGTCACCGTGACCGAGGTGGGGCTCGGCGAGGCGGTCGCCCCGGACGCGGGGGACCTGTTCTTCATCGGCGGGGGCGAAGACCGTCAGCAGCGGATCGCCTCCGACGATCTCTGCCGGATCAAGCGGGCGGCACTCGAGGAGGCCATGCGGGACGGCGGCGTCATGCTCGCGGTCTGTGGAGGATACCAGCTGGCGGGCCGCTATTACCGTCCGGCGGAGGGCGAAGACCTCCAGGGGCTGGGCCTGCTCGACCTCTGGACGGAGCATCCCGGTCCCACCACCCGGCGGCTGATCGGGAACCTCGTGATCGAGGTCGAGGGGATGGACGATCCGCTGATCGGATTCGAGAACCACGGGGGCCGGACTCATCTTGGCCCCGGGGCGCGGCCGCTCGGACGCGTGCTGACCGGGTTCGGCAACAACGGCGAGGACGGGTGGGAAGGCGCCGTGTCCCGCCGGGTCTACGGCACGTACCTGCATGGGCCGTTTCTGCCAAAGAACCCGGCGTTCGCCGACCGCCTCATTCGCGAGGCCCTCGAACGCCGGCACCCGGGCGTGGTCCTCTCCCCCCTTCCGGACGCCCAGGCGGCGCGGGCCCGCGCGGTGATGCTGGCCCGGCTGGGGCAGCGGGCTGCCGGGTAATCGCGTGGGCCTCCGGCCCGGTATCGACTCCGCGCTCATTCGGGTCGCGGCCATCGTCGGCATGGCGGAACTCGGGTTTGCGACCGTCATCCCCCTGCTCCCGCTGTACCTCAAGGAGCGCCTCGGGGCCAGCGCCACGCTCGTCGGCGTGGTGGTGGCCACCTTCGCCGCGGTGGAGACCGTGTTCAAGACGACGTGGGGAAGCCTGGCGGACCGCATCGGGCGGCGCCCCGTCATCGTCTGGGGGCTGTTCCTGAGCAGCGCCGCGCCGGTCCTCATGACCCTGCTGCGCTCGGCCTGGCTGTTCGTCCCGCTCCGCCTGATCGATGGGATGGGGAGCGCCGCGCTCTGGCCGGCGGCCGCGGCGGTGATGGCGGACCGGACGGAGGAGACGCAGCGGGCCACGGCGATGGGCACCCTCAACATGTTCTTTCTCTCGGGGCTTGCCCTCGGGCCGAGCCTCGGCCTGTTTGTCTCGGGGTTCCTCGGCAGCTACCGGTGGGGGTTCTATCTCGCGAGCGCGCTCCTGTTTGGTGCCGCCGCCCTCGCGGCGGCCGCCTTTCCCGGCGGCGGGGGGCACGCGCATGCCGTCCGGCACCAGGCTCCCGGAGTGCTGGCGAGCGGAATCCTCCGGAGCATCCGCGAATCGCCGCTGCTGGTCGCGATGCTGCTCGTGGCGTTCGTGCAGATGATCGGCGTAGGGCTGCTTGCGCCGATCCTTGTGATCTACGCTCACGAGATCGTGCAGCTCAGCGACCAGTTGATCGGGACGCTGTTCCTCGTCATGGTGCTGGCCGTCGCCCTCGCCTCGGTTCCCGGGGGACGGCTGGCCGATCGGGTCGGCCGGCCCCGGACGGTCGTCTTCGGGATGGCGCTGGCGAGCGCGGGGATGTGGCTGCTGCCTTTCGCCGGCCGCGGCAACATGCCGGTGCTGGGTGCGGCGGCGCTGCTGTTGGGAGGCAGCTACGCGATCTCGTCTCCTGCCTGGCTCGCGCTGATGAGCGAAGCGGCTCCGCGCGGAAGTACTGGGATGGTCATGGGGGCGTCGGAGACCGCCCAGGGGGCCGGCCTCGTGATCGGGCCGCTCCTGGGGGGGGCGCTCTACGATCGGGTCGGGCCCCAGGCGCCCTTTGTGGCAAGCGCCGTGCTGCTCACCGCGGGCACCTGGCTTGCGTTCCTGGTGCTGGGCCGCAACCGGCCCGCTCCCGCCGCGTAAACTTCGCGGAAACTTCCCCGAGCGTTCCCGCCCAGCCGGCACCGGGGGGATCTGGTTCGATTCCCCGTCCGACTCCCGGCCTCTTGGGGCATTATGTCCTCGAGGGGATTTTTGAGGGGATCGTCGAGTATGCGGGCACGGACCCCCATACGACGCAGGCCGGTTGGGGGACCGCGCCGTGGGGGGGGAACAGCATGCTCAGGACTGCGCTATCCATGCGGGTCTGCGCCTGGCTCACGGCAACGGCGGTCCTTGGGATCTCGGGCCTCGCGTCCGCCGGCACTGAGGACGCCGACCGGCTCCTCACTACAGGGATCACCGCCTATCGGACCGGGGCTCCTGCCCCTGCGCTGCAATCGTTCGCGGAAGCGGCAGCGAAGGCTCCCCATGACGCGCTCCCCGCGCTGTGGGCGGGAGTCGCCGCCGCGGCGGTGGGTCGCTGGCAGGACTCGCGCGAGTATCTTCGCGAGGCGCTTCGCCGCTCGCACACGCCGGAGGAAGCCCGGGTGGCCGAGGCATGGCTCGCGCGGCTCGAGGCGTTTGACACCCCGACGCTCGGTGAGATCGATCCTGCTACCACGATCGCCCGGCTCGCCTTTGCGAGCAACCCACGCCTGACGTTGAGAGAGGCGCGCTGGCTGGGGGACGCCGTTCACGCCGCGGCCGGCCGGGCGGGCATCGACTCCTGGCTCCTGGCGTCCGTGATCTACATCGAAAGTCGGTTCAACCACGAATCGGTCAGCTGGGCCGGCGCCGTGGGCCTGGGGCAACTCATGCCCGGGACGGCGCAGGCCGTCGGGGTCGACCCGAGGGACCCCTGGCAGAACGTCCTGGGCGCCGCGCACCTTCTCCGGTGGCACTACCTGGAATTCAAAGACTGGACCCTCGCCCTCGCCGCGTACAACGCCGGGGCGCCGGCGGTGCGCCGCTACGGGGGAGTCCCTCCGTACGCGGAGACCCAGTGGTATGTGCGCGCCGTGCTGTGGGTCTACGGCCAATTGAGGCGCCCGGCCTAGCACGACGTCCGGTGGGGCGCCAGGTTCCTCATCGTTTCCTCCAGCGCTCGGCTTGACCGACCATTGCGGCCCTGCGTATACTGGGCCTGTCCGCATCAACGCGCGTCTCGCACCCAACATTCAAGAGGAGGGAGACCATGGATCTCGCTGGCAAGCGGGTGGCGGTGCTCGCCGAGGACCACTACGAGAATCTGGAGCTGTGGTACCCGGTGCTGCGACTTCGGGAGGCCGGGGCTCAGGTCACGATCGTGGGCCCGAAGGCGGGGGAGTCGTACAAGAGCAAGGAAGGGTATCCCGCGAAGGCGGACCTGTCGATGGACGACGCCCGGGCGTCCGATTTCGACGCCGTGATCATCCCCGGCGGGTATGCCCCGGACCGGATGCGGCGTCATCAGGCGATGCTCCGGCTCGTTCGAGAGGCGTTTCAGGCGGGCAAGGTCGTGGCGGCGATCTGCCATGCGGCCTGGGTGCCGATCTCGGCGGGGATCGTGAAGGGCAGGACGATGACCTGCGTCGGCGCCGTCAAGGACGACGTGATCAACGCCGGGGCCAATTACGTCGACAAGGAAGTGGTCGTCGACGGCAACCTGATCTCCTCCCGGACCCCACCGGATCTGCCGGCGTTCTGCCGCGAGATCGTGAAGGCCCTGAGCGCGGCCAAGGTCGCGGCCCGAGCCTGACGGACGGCTCCCCTTCCCGGAGTCGCCAGTTCACGGACCCATCCCGGCGCGGGCCGGCATGCTCCAGGTGATGGCAGCGGGGTCCGGCCCGACCCTGCCGGACCCCGCGCGGTGATCCTCCAAGGGTTCCCCGTCGGCCCCGTCGGCGCCAACTGCTACATCTTTGGCGACGACGCCGCCCGTGAGGTCTTCGTGATCGATCCCGGCGAGGAGCCGGATCGGATCCTTCAGGCGCTCAGGCAGCTCGGCGCCCGCCCGGTAGCGCTCGTCAACACCCACGGTCACTTCGACCACATCCAGGGCGTTGAGGCGGTGCGCCGGGCGACCGGAGCCCCGTTTTGGATCCACGAGGCTGAGGCGGAGATTCTCACGCACGGGCCGGCCCGTGCGAAGATGCTGTTTGGGCTCGATCTCCCGCCGTCTCCCGCGCCCGATCGATGGCTCGTGGAGGGAGACCGGCTCCGGGTCGGCGGGCTCACCCTGACGGTCCGGCACACGCCGGGGCACAGCCCGGGGGGGGTGTGCCTGCTGGGAGACGGGCTGGTGTTCACCGGCGACACGCTCTTCGCCGGGAGCATCGGCCGGGCGGATCTTCCGGGCGCCGACATGGCCACCCTGCTCGCGTCGATCGCCCGGGTGCTGCTGCCGCTGCCCGATGAGACCGTCTGCTATCCCGGCCACGGCCCCGTGACGACCATCGGCGAGGAGCGGCGCACGAACCCATTTCTGACCGCGCTCCGTCACGAACGCCCGCGCGGGGAACGCGCGTAGGTCTACGCGCGCGGGCAGGGCGTTCGAGGATACACGATACTGCAGCTCATCATCGTCGTGGCGCTTATGGGGATCGTGGTGTCGCTCGCGCTGCCGGCGCTGAACTCCAGACCCACGTACCTGAGGGCCGACCTGCAGGATCTGTCGCTGAACCTCCAGGTCGCCCGGGAGTTCGGCATCAGCCGCTCGCAGCACTACCGGGTGCGCGTCTTTAGCTCGGGCCCCCCCTACAAGTACGCGATCGAAGGATACAACGGCTCCGCCTGGGTGACGGCGCGGACGATCACGCTGCGTCCCAAGATCACGTTTACCGGGGCGACGCTCGGCCTGACGGCCGAGTTCGACACGCGGGGACTGCTCGTCTCGGCGTCGCCG
>VBAO01000059.1 GCA_005883865.1 Candidatus Segetimicrobium genomatis | reverse complement strand
CCGCACGTTCGGCGCGCAGTCCGGGAGATCGTAGAGGTGGGTGTGGTCGAAGTCGAACATCACGGTGGCCTCGGCAAGGTGCGCGCACCACCGTCGCTCCTCCTCCGGAGACCGCGTCAGCGCCTTGCCCGTGTGGTCGGCCGTGTAGCGGGGGCGGGGGAGGAGGGCCGGTTCGTAGATCACCCGGACGCCGCCGATGCCGGCGATGCGTTCGACGTGCTCAGGCTCCAGATACGACGCGATCAACACGATCACCGTGGAACCCGCACTCCGGGGCCGCGACATGCCGGGACTCATCCCCTCGACACCGCACGATACCTGAAGCAGTCGACCAGATGGTCGTTCACCAGGCCGGCCGCCTGCATGAAGGCGTAGCAGATGGTCGAGCCGACGAATCTGAACCCGCGCTCCCGCAGATCCTTGCTCATCGCGTCCGACTCTCTCGTCCGCGCCGGGATCTGGGATGTGAATCGATATCGGTGCGTGATGGTGGTGCCGTCAACAAACCGCCAAATGTACCCGCTGAACGATCCGAGAGCGTCCTGGGTCTCCAGGAACCGCCGGGCGTTCGCGATGGTCGCCTCGAGCTTGAGCCGGTTCCGGATAATGCCGGGATCCGCCAGCAGGCGGCGGAGGTCCCGGTTGGTGTAGCGCGCAATTTTGCTCGGGTCGAAGCCGTGAAGCGCCCTCCGAAAGTTTTCGCGCTTCTTCAGAATGATCGCCCAGCTCAGCCCTGCCTGCATGGCGTCGAGGATCAGATATTCAAAGAGCTTCCCGTCGTCGTGGGCCGGCACCCCCCATTCCGTGTCGTGGTACGACATCATCAGGGGGTCGGTGTTCACCCAGCCACACCGCTTCAACGGACGCGCCGACCCTTGCGGCCGCGGACCAGATGCGTGACGCCCGGAGGATGCCACGACCTCATCATATACTCATGCGCACGCTATGTGGAGTCACTGCGCGGGATCGCCGTCGCGCCGGCATCGCGTTTCCGGGAAGATGAGGGGGAACGACGGGGCACCAGACCGCAACGTCCGCTGAACACGCGCCTGATGGGGTAGGAGTAAGATCGAGGGAGAACGGTCGATGAGCGTCCGACTTCCGTGAACCATCCCATCGCGCAGTTTGTCGCCCTGACGTGTCACGCGAATGCGTTCCTCCAGGGGCGACGTGTTCCTCGGTTCTTCCCGACCAACTCCACCTGTACGTTCTGCGACTGGGTCAAGTTCTTTGGCGTGTCGAAGCCCCTCTTGGGCAAGATTCGAGAGGACGAGGTCGCCGACAGTCCCGACGCCTGGTTTGCGTACCTGAAAGCCGCCAACGTCTCAGCGATTCGTCTGTCGCATCCGAAGATGCCCGATAGGACGTCGGCCGGATTCGTTGGGGGCGCCGGGATATGGACCATGGAGGCGGTCCGGCCAAACGGGAAACACGCGGTCTGGATGTCGCGGTGGGAAGTGTGGGACCGGAACGCCCCCGATCGTCGAATCTGGCGGGTTTCCTATGGCCGCGTTTCAGAACGGCGATCTTCGACCGCCCGAGTCGCCGATTTGGAGTCGCTGGCAGGCCGTTTTCGCTCCGGCCTCGCCGACATTCGCCGGTTTTCCAGTCAGCAGGAGTGTGGAGCGTTCACGGCCTGTTTTTCAAAGGCGATTGAGACGCTCGATACTCGGGGAGAGAAGCGCCATGGCTATCACCAGGACTTGGCCCCCGATGGCTGCCTGCCGGCGCTCGCGCCGGGGCTGCTGGACGCCTCCCAATCGGCCTGGGTGTTCGGCGGCATGGGGTCGTGGAATGACATGGCGTTCGCGGGGGAGGCTCAGATCGAGTACGATCGAACCTCGCAACAGTTATTTCTGATCCTCACCGAGGTGATCCAAGGCGCGACGAACGCGTCGTGTGCCGCCGGCGACCGGTGACCCCTCCGGCCCCCGAGGCCCGGCCCGCGAAAAGACTCCCGCAAGCGGCCGTCGAAGAGACGTGCCGGCGACTCTCGCAAATCGTTTGCGGAGGCGCGTGCCACCTGACGGGGGGGGGAACACACATGCGGGTGCTGCGGGCATGGATGATCGCCGGCGTCGTCCTGTGCATGGCGCTGGGCGTCGAAGGTCGGTCTCGTGTTCGACGTGGGGGGGCGCGGTGACCTGTCGTTCAACGACATGGCCTACGCCGGCCTCGAGCGCGCGGTCAAGACGTATGGCGCGCGGCTCACGACGAAGTATCTGGAACCGACGTCAGGCGGGCAGGGCCGCGAGGAGTTGCTGCGCCTGCTGGCCGAGGGCAAGTACGACCTCATCATCGGCGTCGGGTTCCTGTTCACGGACGCGATGACCAAGGTCGCGAAGGACTTTCCCGCCGCAAGATTCGCGATCGTTGACGGGTGCCCCGACGCGCCCACGGCGAACGTCGCGTGCCTGCTCTTCAAGGAGCAGGAGGGCTCATTCCTGGTTGGCGCGCTGGCCGGCATGTACACCAAGACCAACAAGGTCGGCTTCGTCGGGGGGATGAAAATCCCGCTGATCGAGCGGTTCGAGGCCGGGTACACGGCGGGGGCCAAGTACGCCAACCGGAAGGTGGCCGTCTACGCCGACTACGCCGGCACCACCGGGGAAGCGTTCAAGGACCCCGTCAAGGGCAAGGAGCTGGCCCTGGCCCAGTACGACCGCAGCGCGGACGTCATCTACCACGCGTCGGGCGCCACGGGCGTCGGCGTGTTCGAGGCCGCGGTGACCCGGAACAGGAAGGCGATCGGCGTCGACGCCGACCAGTCCCTCACGGTCCCGGCCAACGAGCGCCTCCACATCTTGACCAGCATGACGAAGCGCGTCGACGTGGCCGTCTTTGGCACGATCCAGGCGCTGATCCAGAGCTCCTGGAAGCCCGGCCCTCAGGTGTTCGGCCTCAAGGAAGGCGGCGTCGGGTACGCGGTCAACCAGTATAACAAGACGCTGCTCACCCCCTACGTGCCGAAGCTCGAGGCGCTCAAGAAGGACATCATCGGGGGCAAGATCAAGGTTCCGTCGACCAAGCTGGAGCTGCAGACATTCCTCCAGTCCCTGGGGAAGTGACCGGCAGCCTCGGGACCACATCCGCGCCACCGATCATCGAGCTCCGGGAGATCACCAAGCGGTTCCCGGGAGTCCTCGCCAACGATCGCATCTCGGTGACCGTCCGCGCCGGGGAGATCCACGCCCTCGTGGGCGAGAACGGCGCCGGCAAGACGACGCTCATGAGCATCCTCTACGGCCTGTATCAGCCCGACGGGGGCCAGGTGCTCTGGCGGGGCAGGCCGGTAGGGATCCGAAGCTCGAGCGCCGCGCTCGAGCTCGGCATCGGCATGGTGCACCAGCACTTCATGCTCATCCCGCCCTTCACCGTCCTGGAGAACGTCATCCTGGGCGCCGAGCCCGTTCGGGCCGGCGTCGTCGCGCTTGCGCAGGCGCGCGCCCGGGTCGCCCGGCTCGCCGAGCTCCACGGGTTCGACCTGGAGTTGGATGCCCGGGTCGGACGGCTGTCCGTGGGCGAGCAGCAGCGCGTGGAGATCCTCAAGGCGTTGTATCGGGGCGCCCAGCTCTTGATCCTCGACGAGCCGACCGCCGTGCTGGTTCCCCAGGAGATCCGGGAGCTGTTCCGCAACCTCCGCCGCCTGCGAGACCAGGGGCGGACGCTCGTCTTCATCAGCCACAAGCTCGACGAGGTGATGGAGATCGCCGACCGCATCACGGTGCTGCGGCAGGGGCGCGTCATCGACACCGTCGAGACCTCCTCGGCCACCCCGTCGATGCTGGCCGAGATGATGGTCGGCCGCCCGGTCCTGCTGCAGGTCCCCCGGCCCCCGGCCCTGCCCGGGGCCGGGCGCCTCGACGTGCGGGGCCTCTCGGTCGAGGGTGAACGGGGGCGCCCGCGAATCCACGACGTCTCGTTCAACGTCCGCGCCGGGGAAGTCTACGCGATCGCCGGGGTCCAGGGGAACGGCCAGGCGGAGCTCGTGGAGGCGATCGTGGGACTGCGGCGGGCGGCGACGGGGCGGGTCCTGCTCGATGGGCGAGATGTCATCCCCCTGAGCGTCGCCGAGCGGCGCGCCGCCGGCCTGGCGCACATTCCGGAGGACCGTCACCGGCGCGGGCTGGTGCTGGCGATGAGCACCCGGGAAAATCTCATCCTGGGCCATCACCGGCGCCGGGCATTTTCGCACGGCCTCCTGCGCGACGAGCGGGCCGTCGATCGGTTCGCCGCCGAACGCTGCCGTGAGTACGACGTCCGAGTCCCCCGCCTGGGGACTCCGGCGCTGGCCCTCTCGGGCGGCAACCAGCAGCGGCTCGTGATCGCGCGGGAGTTTGCCTTCACCCCCGGCCTGCTGATTGCGGCGCAACCCACCCGGGGACTCGACGTCGGGGCGACCGAGTTCGTCTACCGCCGGTTGCTGGAGATCAAGGCGCAGGGGCTGGCCGTGCTCCTCGTGTCTGTCGATCTCGACGAAGTGCTGGCGCTCGCCGATCGCATCGCGGTGCTCTATAATGGCCGGATCGCCCGCGAATTCCGGCGGGGGGAGGCCGACGCGGCCACGCTGGGGCTGTACATGACGGGCGGCGGGCCCCCGACGGGACAGGCCGCCCCGTGAGGTCGCGCGGCCGGCTGCTGCTCCTGCAGGCCGCCGCGCCGATTGTCGCGGTGTTCGCCGGCGGGGTGATCGCCTCCGCGATCATCCTCGCGATTCACGAGAATCCCCTGAGCGTGTTTGGCCTCATGGCCACATTCAACATGCAGGCCGGCTCGGTGGCCAGCATCCTCACGTCGGCGACACCCCTGATCTTTGCCGGCGTAGCGACCGCGATCGGGTTTCAGGTCAACGTGTTCAACATCGGGATCGAAGGCCAGTACTATATCGGGGCGTTTGCGGCCTCCCTCGCCGCCTTCGGCCTGCGGGGGTTTCCGGCGCCCATCCATCTTGTCCTCATCATCACGGCGGCGATGCTGGGCGGACTGCTCTGGGTGTGGCTGCCGGCCTTCCTGCGGCGGCGTCGCGGAGCGCACGAGGTCATCACGACGATCATGATGAACTACATCGCCTTCAACGTCGTGCTGTATCTCCTCGGGCTCGTGCGCGACCGAAACCTCGGGAGCACGGTGCGCATCCGGACGCCGTTGTTCCCGCCGTCGGCGCAGATGCCTCACCTGGCGCCGCTCCTCAATGCGCTGGGAGCCCCGATCCCTGGTTACTCGCCCCTCAACTGGTTTCTCGTGATCGCGCTCGCGCTCGCCATCGTCGTGTGGTTCTGGCTCCGCCGGTCGCGATTCGGCTACGAGGCCCGAGCCACCGCGCTCAACCCACTCGCCGCCGAGGCGGCAGGCATCGTGGTGGGCCGGGTCCAGTTTGTCATGTTCCTCGTCTCGGGGGCCGTCGCCGGGTGTGTGGGCCTCAGCGATCTGCTCGGGCGGGCGGGCTACTTTGACATCGATTTTCCCAAGGGATTGGGCTTCCTGGGGATCTCCGTTGCGCTCCTCGCGCGCAACGATCCGCTTGGGGTGATTCCGGCCGCGTTGCTGTTTGGCTATTTGAACCGCGGCGCCGAAGGCATCCAGGCATTCACCAATGTGCCGCGGGAGGTGATCACGATCCTGGAGGCCCTGATCATCATGGCGATCGTCGTCGCGTACGAGATCATGACCCGCTACGTCCGGGTGCTGCGGAAGCAGGAGGTGGCGTAGGACGAATCACGCGCACCCTCCGGCGGTCCGCAGGGCCGGGCTGGGTCGGATCGCCGGGGCGCGCCGGGGGCGTCGCTGAGATGCCGCTCCTGGCCTCGGCCATCCGCCTCACCGTACCGATCCTCCTGGCCGCGCTCGGCGGCGTCTTCTCGGAGCGGGGCGGCGTGGTGAACATCGCCCTCGAAGGGATGATGATCACCGGCACGTTCTTCGGCGCCCTCGGCGCGTATCAGCACGGGCCACTCGCGGGCGCGCTCTACGCCACCCTGGGGGGCGCCGGGCTTGCGCTCATTCACGCCGTTGTCACCGTTACGTTCGGCGTCGACCAGATCATCGCCGGGGTGGCCCTGAATCTCCTCGCCGCTGGCGTGACGCGGTTTCTGACGATTCAGATCTTTGGCGTCGCCACGCAGTCGCCGGGTGTCTCCGGCTTCGTGCCCTTCAATATCCCAGGACTCGATCGCGTGCAGGCGCTCGCGCCCCTGGTGACGGGGATCTCGCCCCTCGTGCCGGTCACGCTGCTGCTGGTGCTCCTGGGCCAGTGGGTCCTTCGGCGCACCGCCTTTGGCCTCAGGCTGCGCGCCGTCGGCGAGAACCCGCGCGCGTCCGAGACCCTCGGGATCAACGTGTACCGGATGCGCTACACCGGCGTGCTCCTCAGCGGCGCCCTCGCCGGGCTTGCCGGCGCCTATCTGGTGCTGGAACAAGCGCACTCGTACCTTGAAGGCATGACCCAGGGTCTCGGCTTTATCGCGCTCGCGGCCGTCATCTTCGGCAACTGGTGGCCGGCCGGGGCGCTCGGCGCCGCAGTCCTCTTCGGCTTCTTCGAGGCCGTGAGCCTGCGGGTCGTGGCGAGCACCATTCCCTATCAGGTCATCCAGTCGTTGCCGTATGTGGTCACGATTCTGGTCCTGGCGGGCTTCGTCCGCCGCGCCACGCCCCCGGCGGCGGACGGCATCCCATACCGAAGGGGAGGGGAGGAGTGATGATTCATCGTAGACCCCGCCGCCTTCGGCGGTAACGTCAGGTCGTGCGCCGAGGACGGCGGAGGTGCGCAGTCACGCTCGCGATGATGGGGAGGGCGGCCAGGAGCGTCGCGCCTCCGAGGAAGAACGCCGACTCGACCCTCGAGGCCGTGGTCACCAACCCAAAGCCGATCGGGCTCAGGATCGCCCCGACGCGCTGCGCGCCCTGGCGAATCCCGAACGCCACCCCCCAGAACTCCGCGCTCACCGATTCTACCATCAGGCTCATGGTCAACGGTTGGGTGAAGCCGAGGCTCGCCCCCATGAACCCCGATACGACGATCAGCGGCCAGAAGTGTCGGAGCAGCGGGATGATTCCAAGCGTGACGGCCAGGAGCGCGGTCGCGCCGAGGAGCAGCCGCCCGTAGCCGAGCCACTCCACGCCCCGTGACAGGAACGAGCGAACCACCATCGAGCCCAGGCTGATCGTCGCGATGATGATCCCGATCAGAGAGGGGGACAGTCCCACCTTGTGCAGGTAGAGGGGGTAGAACGACTGCTGCAGCGTCTGCCCGCACACGACCATGAACGAGATGAAGAGGATGGCGCCGACCCCCCGCTGGCGCAGGATCGTCCCGGTGAGCCGGTGCGCCGTCGCCAGCGACAAGGTGCGCCCGGGGACCGCGGGCAGGCCGCGGAGCGAACCGGCGATCGCGAACGAGGGGATCATCAGAAGCCACACCAGCGCGAACGCCGTTCGGTAGCCGAAATGCCCCGTGATGAAGCCCCCGAGGACAGGCCCGATGACCGCGCCGGCGGAGTTCCACAGGGAGTAGTACCCGTAGTTTCGGACCCGCGTGGTGGGGGTGCTGGCCGCCGCGACCACGGCCTGCGATGCGACCGCGAACCCGATGTTCGCGATGCCCATGAGCGCGTAGGCGAGGGCCGCCGCCCAAACGGCGTGCAGGGCCGTCAGGATCGCGCCGGCCAGCGCGTACAGGAGCACCGAGCCTTTCGTGGCCATGACGGGACCGCGCTCATCCACCAGTGCGCCGGCATGGAGCGAGATCAACAACGGCACGACGCCGGAGAACCCGATG
>VBAO01000058.1 GCA_005883865.1 Candidatus Segetimicrobium genomatis | reverse complement strand
CGGTGCGGTAGCGGGGCTGGGGCGGCCGCCAGGCACGAAGCCGGGATTGGATCTCTTCCGCGGAAAGCTCGAGGTCGAGCCTCCGCTCCGGGACGTCGATCTTGATGATGTCCCCGTCGCGCACGACGGCGATGGGGCCGCCGTGCGCCGCCTCGGGGGCGACGTGGCCGATCACCAGCCCATGGGAGGCGCCCGAGAACCGGCCGTCGGTGACGAGCGCGATCTCCTCCCCCAGTCCCTGGCCGAAGAGGGCGCCGGTCACGGACAGCATCTCCCGCATGCCCGGTCCGCCTTTGGGTCCCTCGTGCCGGATGAGCACGACATCGCCGCGGGAGAGTCGGTTGTGCACGACGGCGTCGAACGCGTCTTCCTCCCGGTCGAAGACCCGGGCCGGGCCGCGGAACGTCAGCCGGTGGACGCCCGCGGTCTTGATCACCGCCCCGTCCGGCGCGAGCGAGCCGCTGAGGACGGCCAGGGTGCCGGTGGGCGTAATCGGATCGCGCACGGGCCGGACGACATCCTGGCCGCCGGCGCGGCGGGCTTCACGAAGGTTGTCCGCGAGGGTCTTGCCCGTGACGGTGAGCGCGCCGCCGTGCAGGTATCCCCCGTCCAGCAGCTCGCGCAGCACCACCGGGACCCCGCCGACCCGGTCGAGGTCGGCCATGGTGTACCGGCCGCCCGGCCGCAGGTCCGCGATGTGGGGCGTCCGGCGGCTGATCCGATCGAAGTCGGCCAGCGCAAGCGGCACTCCGGCCTCGCGGGCGATCGCAAGGAGGTGGAGCACCCCGTTCGTGGATCCGCCCATCGCGACGAGCGCGGCGATGGCGTTCTCGAACGCCTCGCGCGACAGGATATCCCGGGGCCGGATGCCGTCCGCCAGCAGCCGCACCACGGCCTCGCCGGTCTGGCGGCACACCACGGGGCGGCGGGGGTCGAGGGCGGGGATCGACGCGGTTCCGGGCAGGGACATCCCGAGCGCCTCAACGCAGGACGACATGGTGTTGGCGGTAAACAGGCCGCCGCACGACCCGGCGCCCGGACAGGCCGTGCACTCGAGGCGGTAGAGATCGTCATCGGTCATCCGGCCCTTCGCGTGCGCCCCCACCGCTTCGTAGACGTCCCCGATCGTCACGTCCCGACCGTCGAACTTCCCGGGCATGATCGTCCCGCCGTACAGGAACACCGCGGGGACGTTCAGCCGGGCGATCGCGAGCATCATCCCGGGGAGGCTCTTGTCGCACCCGGCGATCGCCACCAGCGCGTCGAACGCTTCCGCGATCACCATGAGTTCGACCGAGTCGGCGATGACCTCGCGGCTGACGAGCGACGCCTTCATCCCTTCGTGCCCCATGGCGATCGCATCGCTCACCGCGATCGTCGTGAACTGGATCGGCGTCCCGCCGGCGGTCCGCACCCCGGCCTTGACGTCCTTCGCGTCCACGTCGAGGTGAAGGTTGCATGGTGTGACCTCGTTCCAGGAGGACGCTACGCCGACGAGCGGTTTCTTGAGGTCATCGTCTCGTAGCCCCGTCGCCCGGAGCATGGCGCGGTGGGGGGCCCGCTCGGGTCCCTCGGTGACGTTCTTGGAGCGCTGTCGCATGTCGTGCGCGGTCCTTGCCATGCAGATCCGGCCTCCTGCGGGCGGGCCGAGCGCCGCGCAGGCCGGCGCTCAGCGGGAATGGGCCGCCCCTTCTACGTCCCAAATCGCGAGTCCTGCCGTAGGGAGGCGCGGGGAAGCATGATCCGGATCGTCTGCCCGCACTGCGGCGTCCCGTTCCTCCGGGTGACGCCGGCGGAGGACGGCGAGGAAGTGGTCTGCCCCAACTGCAAGCGGCCGTTCCACCCCGAAGAGGAAGAATGGGTGGATCCGGAGGACGACTAGCGGCGGTAGGGCAAGCCCGAATCCGAGGCCGATCGCCGTGCCGGCCGGCCCTCCGCCTCGGGACGCCTACTGCGCCACCCGCACCAGCTTTCGGAAACTCCGGACCTCCCGGGGCGGCGTGAGATGCCGCCCGTGCTCCATCCACGAGACCTCGCCAACGTAGACGGCCCCGGAGGAGTCCACGGCGACGCAGTGGGGTGCCAGGAACTGCTCTGGCTCGGTCCCGGGCAACGGGTCCCCCAGCCGCGCCAGCAGGCGGTTGTCGAGCGTGTAGATGCCGACCCGGGCGCCGAGGTGGGGGATCCCCTTGCTCACCGGCAGGCCCGGGCCCAGCTCCCCCACGTACGCCCGCTCCCCCGCAGGATCCCGCTGATCGATGAAGAGGCCGCAGGGACGGAAGAGGTTGTTCCACTGGGTCTCGAATCGTCCCTTTGGATCGAACACCTGGACGCGGTGGCTCTCCCGATCGGCAACGTACAGATACCCTTCCCGATCGACGCAGATGTTGTGCGGCAGGCTGAACTGACCGGGATCGGTGCCGGGCTCTCCCCACGAGAAGAGGTGCTTGCCGTCCGGCGAGAACTTGTGGACGCGGGAGTTGCCGTAGCCGTCGGAGATGTACAGCGCGCCGTCGTTGGCGACCGCCACGTGGGTGGGCCGGTTGAACGGCCGGGTGGTCGCCGTCGTCGATGAGGTAGATCGTCTCGTCCGGCCCCATCGTCACCGCGTGGGGGCGGGTAAACATCCCCTCCCCCCAGGAGTCCACGAGCGTTCCGTCGCGGTCGAAGACCGTGAGCGGATGCTTCCCGCGGCTAAAGACATAGACCCGATCCCGATGGTCCACCCCGACCCCGGAGACCTCGTGGAAGGACCACCCCTCGGGCAATTTGGCCCAGTCTTCCGCGACCTCGAAGACGTACCCACCACCGCCGACGGTTGCCACATCCCACCCCGCGCCCAAGAATTCGCCGTCCTCGATTCCACCGCGCCGCCGGGCTCCCCTGCTCGCGCGAGGGCGGATGAACGCGGCCCGGCCGGACGTCGCCGCTAGAAGAGGATCAGGCCCAGCCGGGCGGCGCGCGCCACCGCCTCCGTCCGGGTCTGGGCGCCGAGCTTGGCGAGGATCGCGGCCACATGATACTTGACGGTGTGCTCGGTGATCTGGAGACGGCCGGCGATGGCCTTGTTCGGCAACCCCTCGGCCAGGAGCTGCAGCACTTCCAGCTCGCGGGGGGTCAGGTCCTCCGCCGGTCCCTGGGGCCGCTCCCGGATGGGCAACGATGCGGCGAGTTCCGGGTGCAAGACAAGGAGCCCCCGGCTCACGGCCCCAAGACAGGCGGCCAGAGAGTCCGCGTCGACGTCGCGGGGCAGGACCCCGCGGGCCCCGGCGGCGAGCGCGGCCGCCGCGAACGTCTCATCCGGGATGAGCGCGACGACGGGAACGCCCGCTTCGGTCAGTTCGGCGAGATCTTCGGGACGGGCCCGCGGATCGGCGCCGGCCTCCCACACGATGACATCGGCGGGCGCCGCGGCGTCTGTCCCATTCTCACCAATGACCGCATAGCCGGGGTGCGCACCGAGCAGCGCCGACAGCCCGGCCCGGGCGAGGGCATCGGTGGACCTCACGAGCACGCGGAGGTCGGGCACGAAGAACTCATGGTCGACCGGACGTGTCACGGCGTATGAGGGGGAAACGCCCCGCACGGCAGGGGCGATTCCCCCCCAACGCCCGGCGACCGCCTTACCGGCGCTCGCCGACGGTAATCGTGTGATCCCGGGCTTCACCGCCCCGGAGGATGCGGACCGGCACCGATGCGCCGATCTGCGCCTCGCCGAGCCGGGCCAGGAGTTCCCTGACGCCTCGGATGGGTTCCCCGGCAAGCGCGACGATCGTGTCGCCGAGGAGCAGCCCGGCGCGCTCCGCCGGACTTTCCGTCTCGACCCCGACGATCAGCAGGCCCTCTTCCTGGTTCGCGCGGCGCGCCATGGGGGCCGGCAGGCGAACCGGCTGCGTACCGACACCAAGGTACGCGCGGCGAATGCGGCCATCCGTGAGCAGGGCGTCCACCACCCGCCGGAGCGCCGGCAGGGTGACGCCGCTGATTCCCCGTGGTCTCAGGCCGGTCGTCGTGAGCGCCCGGGCCTTCCCTCCGGCATCGACGAGGGCTCCTCCGGAGAACCCGGGGACCGCGCTGAGATCGGCCTCCAGGTACGTGTCGGCCTCGCTGCCGGCCCGCGCGGGCGACATGGACCCGAGCGTGCCGACGACCCCGAACGCGGCTCGGACCGTCCGGCCCGGCCGGCCGACCGCCACGAGCAGGTGCCCGACCCGAAGGTCGTCGGGAGGCGCCCACGGGATGGGCGTGAGGCCGGTCGCCTCCGCCCGCAGGACCGCGACATCCGTCCTGGGATCGCGCCCCACGAGGGACGCCTGGACCGTGTCGCCGCTGGGAAGGCCGACGTGGATGCCCTCCTCCCATTCGATCACGTGGTCCGCGGTTACGATGACCCCATCGGGAGCCCACACCACGCCGCTTCCGGCACGGCGTCTCGCCTCCACCCGGACCACGCCTGTGCCGACCGCCTCGACGAGCGCGGCCAGATCAAGCGAAAGCGTCTGAACGGAATTCATTGGTCAATCACCTCCGCCCCCAGCATACGCGCGAGATGGAGGCGGGGCATCCGTCGTTTGGGTAGCGGGGACCCCGGAAACCGGCTAGGGCTAGGTCAGTAGACCTCGCGGTCCGTCCTCGTCTCTTCTCTGGGGCGCCATCGGAGCAGATAGGCCTCGGCCCAGTTGATGGCCTCGCTCGAGATGACGACGATCGCCGCCACGATCAGGATGCCGCCGAGGGCTCCGGTCGTGGAGAAGAGCGACGTCTGGTAATTGATGAGATAGCCCAGGCCCTTGCTTGCCGCGATGAACTCTCCCACGATGGCCCCCACCAGCGCATAGGGCACGCTGACCTTGAGCCCGGTGGCGATCCAGGGAACCGTCGCCGGGATGGTGACCTTGACGAGGATCTGCCGCTCGGTCGCGCCCATGATGCGGAGGACGTTCTTCAACTCGAGGTCCACCCCTTTGACCCCGGAGTAGGTGCTGAAAAAGGTCAGAAAGAAGACCACGATCACGACGAGGACCACCTTCGAGTTGGGCCCGATCCCGAACCAGATGATGAACAGGGGCGCGAGGGCGATCCGGGGGATCCCATTGAAGGCCACGATATAGGGGTCCAGCACCTGGGCGAGGATCTTCCTCCGGCCCAGGAGGAACCCGCACCCGATCCCCGTCACCGCGCCGATGAGGAACCCGGTCGTGGTCTCGTACAACGTCACCGCGAGGTGTCCGAAGATGGAGCCGTCCCGGACCACCTGCCAGAGGTAGGCGAAGACCCGGGATGGGCTGGAGATCCAGAATGGGTCGATCAGCCTCCCGGAGACGAGTTCCCACATGGCGAGGAGCAGCACGCCGAAGGCGGCGCGGTAGACGAGGAGGCGGCCGCGCGGACTCATCTCAGGAAGGTGTTATTGGCGACCTCCGCATAGGGCACGCGCTTCTTCAAGATGCCGGCCTGCTCCAGGACATCCTGCGTGACCTGCGCGCCCCGCTCCGTGGTGCGGCCGTCGCGGCTCAGGGCCGGCAGCGTGGTCTTGACCCCGCTCAGGAGGACCTCGGGAGGGGTCTGCCCCAGGAACGGCTTGAGCGCGGCGGCGATCTGGTCGGGACCGGCGCGGAGCGCCCACACGTTGGCTCTGAGCAGCGCCCGCACCATCCGGCGCACGAGATCGGGGTTCTTCTCGATCACGTCGGGGCGCGTGATCAGGCACTCCATCAAGAACTCGGGAACGGATGGATCCTCCCCTCGGGCGTTGTCGATGAACATGACCGCGAAGCCCCGGTCGACCGCGGTCTCGGGGACGGGGGTGGCGGTCAGCGCGACATCCACTTTGCGGTTCTCCAGGGCCGCAAGCCACGTTGGCCCGGACCCGATCGGAATGACGTGGACGTCCTGCTGCGGCACGTACCCGGCCTTGCGGATCACAAACATCGCGAGGTGGGAAGTCAACGCCCCGGCCTGGGTCACGCCGACCGTAAGCCCCTTGAGGGCCTTGAGCTTCTCCGCCAGCGGGGTCGTCTCGGTGATTCCCCTGGCCCGCGCGACGTCTTTGTGCATCGCCCAGTTGATCACGAGCCGGCGGAACCCGGTCATCACCATGACGGTGCGCTTGCCTTCCTGGTAGGCCAGCATGACGTTGTCGCCCGGGGTAAACGAGAAGTCGACGTCGCCCGCGATCAGGGCCTTGATGTCGGGTCCGGCCCCGTTCGTCGTAATCATCTCCACATCGAGCCCGTCCTCCGCAAAGTACCCGTTCGCCTGCGCGAGGTAGACCGGGATCATCGACAACGCCACGACCGGCATGGTGAGCTTGATCTTCTTCGGGCCCTGCGGATACGCGGGAGCCGCAGCCCAGACGGTAACGGCACACAGCACGGCCACGAGCGCGCCGGAGACGGATCGCTTCATGGACGAATCCCTCCCCTCCACGATTCAGCCAGGCTCACTTCCGGTCGCAACTCCCTCCACAGCGTTTCATGCGTGCTCCGAAAGGCGGGGCTTTCATGGATCTGATAGACATCCCGGGGGCGCGGAATTGGAACGCCGGTGACGGACTTGACCTTGCCGGGGCGGGAGGTCATCATGACCACCCGGTCCGCGAGCGCGATCGCTTCCACCAGATCGTGGGTGATGAAGATAATCGTCTTCCTCGCCGCATTCCACAGCCCGAGCAGCTGGTCTTGCAGCACGATCCGGGTCTGAGCGTCCAGCGGGCCAAAGGGCTCGTCCATCAGGATCAGCTGGGGCTCGTAGATGAGGGTTCGAATGATATTGGCCCGCTGCCGCATCCCACCGGACAGCTCGTGCGGGTAATGGCCTTCGAATCCGCCCAGGCCGACCTGCTGAATCAGGACCCCGGCCCGCCGCCGCCGTTCCCTCGGGTCGACCCCCCGGATCTCGAGGGCGATCTCAACATTTTGCACCAGGGTCCGCCAGGGAAGCAGATTGTCCTTTTGCGTCACATACCCGATCTCCGGATTGATCCCGTTGATCGGCCGGCCGCGGAGCAGAATGCGGCCGGCGCTCGGGCTGAGGAGCCCGACAATCAGGTTGAGGAGCGTGGACTTCCCGCACCCGGACGGTCCGACCACCGTGACGAACTCCCCCTGCTCGAGGGCCAGGGTGATCGAGTCGAGGGCGACGATCCGTTTTCCCCGGACGAGAAACTCCTTGCTGACCCCTTCCACGGAGAGGAGTGGCGTCATCGGCGTTCAGGAAGGGGGCGCAAACTCCAGCACGCTCAGCCCCTCGTCCCGGTCGATCGCGAAGACCAGCCCGCGGCGATCGACGAAGACGTCGTTGGTCTGCGGGACATCCCGGCCGGTGGCGGGCGGCGGAACGTAGTACCCGACCTCCCGCGGCGCGTACGGGTTGGAGATGTCCACCGCACGCACGCCGCCGCCGAACCACGCGAGGAACACGATGCTGTCGTCCCGGATGTGCTCCCAGGGCTGGTGGGCCCCGAACCGCCGGCCGGGCCGGGCCAGACCCTCGGGGTCGACCTGGTAGGTCGCCACGGGGACGGGGCGGGCCTCATTGGTGATGTCCAGCACCCACATGAACGCCGGGGGATCCTCCAGCACGTCGTCGGTGACGTCCTCATCGGTCACGACGGCAAACCGCCGGTTCCGGATGAGATGCGGAACCGGCAGAAAGGTGTGCGTGGGCGACGTGTACGGCGGGTTCCACGCCGCCCCCCCCACCGCCGCGGGGCGCCGTGGGTCGGACACATCCACGATGACCGCTCCCGCCCGCCCGCACGCCGCGTAGGCCCGGGTCCCCCGGGCCAGCGCCAGGTGCACCCAGTAATGCTCGCCGCTCGCCGGCCCCTCCTGGCCGGGCAGCCACCAGCGCCCCACAAGGGAGGGCCGGGGCGGGTCGGAGATATCCAGGATGGCCAGGATGTTGGACCTGAAACCCTCCCACTCCGTGGAGACGAACGCGAGGGTCCCCTGCAGGTCGAAGCGATGCACACCCCGGCCGGACGTGGGAAAGAACCCCACCTCCCGGGGACGGCTGGGGTCGGCGACGTCGAAGATGCGGAGCCCCACGACCGGCGACCGACTGGCGTCCCCCGGCGGAAAGCGCTCGTTGTTGACCAGCATGAACCCGTTGGCCACTCGGACCTTGTGGGAATGAATCTCGTTCGGGACATTGATCTGGGAGACTAGGTGGGGGCGCCTGGGATCCCTCACATCGACGATGCTGGTCCCGTGCGGCGGGCGCATGTGGCCGATGTAGGCGTACTCCCCCTCCACCACGACCTGGCCGCCGCCCGGCAGGTCAAGATATCCGATCCGCGAGAACCCGCGCGCCTGC
>VBAO01000512.1 GCA_005883865.1 Candidatus Segetimicrobium genomatis | reverse complement strand
CTCCGCAGTTTTCTGCCTCGACATTGCCGCGGATTATCACCGCACGATCTTCAGGTCGGTTTGCAAAATTAAAGGGGACGGAGACAAAAAGACGGGCGCTCCGCCCGACCAGAACGTTGCCCGTAACGATGGTCGGAGCGGTTTGGGTTGACTTGATAAAGCAGGTGCCGCCAGTTGGGACGACCACGTTGCCGACGATGATGCCTGTCAAGGAGTGGAAGAGCTGTTGTTGCACGTTGTAGCGCCGTGAGCGGTCGAAACGCTTCCTACCAAAGCGGTGAACGTGCAGGCCACGATAACCGCCGCAAACGTCTTCATGCCGTTCCCCTCTTCTGTTGGTCCCGCATCTGACCCGGTTTGCTGCCGTCTCAAAGGACGGCCCCCTCCGGAGCGTGGGCGGTTACTCTAGCACCTTTCCTGACGCCGCGCCCTATTGACCGGGCTCAAGATCGAAGCAGCGCCCAAGAATCCGCGCCATCGACTCAGCTCAAGTTACTGCCGACCCGAACGCGCAGGAGGGCTCGGCGCTCAGTTCATACGCCATGATTTGGAACCTGTACAAAGCGCTCCGGCCCTAAGATGAATTAGGTGCGGGCCCGCGCGACCCGCCTATGGCGGGTAACGCTCCACTCTTGTCACCTTTGTGCCTCAGGCGTCGTCAGTCTGGCTTTTTCTTGTCCTTCACGTCCTTCAAGACCAACAACGCCGCGACCAGCGCCCACGGCCGAAACATCGCCCATATAGCGATGATAAAGGGCCCTTCCGTCTTCGCTGACTGCCCGAGCCAAAAGAAGGTAACGACCGCCCCGATGAAATAGACGAGCCTCTGGAGCGGGGCGCCGGTTGCCGCTCCTCAGAGCCTAATATTGTAGGTCGCGTGCGCCACAGGGCTCTGCGACCATCCGGGAGCCACCGCGATCGCCCAGACCGTGGTCGTCGTGAAGATCCAGAACGGGCCGGTGTACTGAGTCGAGGAGGTCGTCGGGGTGCTCCCGTCGGTCGTATAGTAGATCGTGGCGCCCGGGCTCGCGTCTGAGATGGAAACCTGTTGAGGAAGGAGGTACGTCCCGCCGGCTGGGCTAAACGTCGGCGCCGCCGTCTGCCCCTGGACGAGCGTATAGGTTGCGCTGGCTACCGCACTCTGCGTAAACCCTGGCGCCGTGGCGATCGCGTTGACCGTTTCGGTCGTCGTTACCGTAATCGGTCCGGTGAGATCGTCGCCCCCGGCGTGCTGTCCGTGATCGTCACCTGGATGGGCGAGCTAAATGTTTCGCTTCCCGGACTGAGCACCGGCGTGGCGGTACGCTGCGGCGGCGGCCCGGAGAGCCCGCCGAAGACGCTCACCTGGTAGGCCGCGCCCACGTACACCTTGCCGTTGGCAACCGTCGGCACGGTGAACTTCACGGCCATCCCGGGGTCGTCCCGGCTCGGATTCTGGTTGCTCGAATACAAGAGCGTCGCGACATTCAGCGCGTCGTGCGCCATCAATATGGCCGATCCCTGTGTGTGGTACGCGCCGCTTTCGATCGTCCATACAATCCCGTTGGCGTTGCCGTTCGCCGAAACGGTCGTCGTCGGCCCTGGATACCCCGACACCTCCGCTGACTGCGAGGTGGGCGTCGGGGAGAGGGATCCGTTCGTGAACGAAAATGCCTTGAGGGAGTCCTGGCTACCCCAAAAGTACACGGTGCCGTTCCAATACGCCGGTGCACCCCAGACGCCCGAGATCTGATACCCCGCCACGGCCGGTGCCACCGGAATCTCTTGCACGATCGCGTCCCGAGCGGGGCTAAACCCACCCATATTGTCCCGGTCGACCAGGAAGATTCTTCCTTCCTTCCCGGCTTGGACCAGCAGGTGCTGAGGTCCGCCCCCGCTCTGGTCCGGCAGCAGGAGCACGGCGCCCGACCCCGTATCCAGGTCGTTGTTACTCAGGGATTGCTGGTTGAATGGTGTGAACGAGTCCGTAACGGTCGGCACCCCGTTTGTCAGATCCAGTCGCACGAGGTCCTCGCCATAGTCCATCCGGTTCGAGTACGGCGGCGCCGCGTCGAAGGAGCCGTTGCCCGTCGCGACGAACAGTCGTCCATGGGGCTGGTTGACCGGGTCCACCACGTCGGCCGCCAGTCCCGCGCCCGACATCCAGATCCCCGACCCACTTCCGTTGGGAGTTGAGCAAAACGCCCCGGTCTGCTGCAGACTCGTCGCGTGGTACGCCAGGATCCAACCATGATACGGTCCGTTGTCGCCGTGTGATCCGAAGCCGACGTAGACGATCCCGTTCAACAGGAGTAGGCCCGGGCGCTGGTTTTCCCACCGGGGGTCCCAGGGCAGCGTCCCACCGCTACTCCCGCTCCCGCTTCCCGGCACTGACGCCTTCAGTTCGACCGGGCTGTTGAACTCGATCCTCTCTGCCCCCGTCGTGATGTCGAGCGCATGCAGCCGCTGCACGTACCG
>VBAO01000057.1 GCA_005883865.1 Candidatus Segetimicrobium genomatis | reverse complement strand
GTGCGGCCCATCTCTGGCCTCCTCGTGATGACCGCGGTGGCTTGCGTCTACGTCGGCCTGCGGAAGGTGCGGCCCGGAAGGGTGAGCGTCCACTCCCACCGGGCCGGGTCGGGGCGCTCCCGGGAGATCCACACGCGGCCGTTCTCCGGCCGGGCGGCAAAATGCCAGCCGGCCATCGCGCGCAGCCTCTCGCCGAACATCCACCGGAGATCGCCCGCGGTGCTCGCCGGCACCGCCGGGTCGGGGCAGGCGGCCAGGATCGGGAGGTGGGCCGACACCTCGCGGATCGCCACGGCGAGGCGCCGGAAGATGCGGGCGGCCTCCGCGACCGGCACGTCCTCGTCGTACAGGGGGTCGAGCAGGCCGAGGCAGAGGATCGCGCCGGGGCAGAACGCTGCGATGGCCGGCCGGAGACGCTCGCTCCACAGCGCTTCCAGTTGGTGGCAGGTGTACACCCGGGAGAGGTGGACGGCGTCCAGCACGCGGCGGAGGTCGAGTCCCTGCGCCCGGGCGGCATCGGCAAGGAGGTAGGGGTTGAAGGCGTTCGCCCCGTCCACCAGCACCACCGGATCGCCGCGGCCGAGGTATTCGAGGCAGAGGAGCTGGCCGAGCGGCAGGACGCTCTCGTGGCCGGTGAACAGGGCGAGGCCGTTGGGGAGGTGGGGCAGGAGGATGGGCAGACGGGGCGTGGCCACCGGGTCACCACCTTTCGGGTCCATCCCAGTATAATACCGAACATATGTTCGAATCAATGCTCCTCCTGGGCCACAGCGGTCGCAGAAAAGCGATCCATCGCGGTCAAACAGGGAATATGTTGGAATTAGCTCCGCCTTACTTGCCCCGGCGGGGCGGCAACGCCGCGGGTCGAGGGGGACGTGTCGTTCCCCGTTGAAGATGGATCCTCGGAAACGAGACGCTGGAGGCGATATGCAGGCAGGCCGGGGCGGGTTATCGATCTGGAAAAAGCCGGCGACCCGCGACACCGAGGTCGTGGTCATCGGGTCGGGCGCGTTCGGCTCGAGCACCGCCTATCATTTGGCGGCCCTGGGCCACAAGGGGGTCGCCCTCGTGGACGCCCATGAGATCGCCTCCCAGACGTCGCCGCGGGCCGCCGGGCTGACGAAGCAGGTCCGGTCCCACCCGGATATGTCGCGCCTTGCGATGCTCAGCGTTCAAAAGATCTTGCGCTTCACCGAGGAACTGGGGGAGCCGCTGACCTACGTGCAGTCGGGCAGCGTCAACATCGCGCGGGGAGATGACGACGAGGCGGTCATCCGGGGGGAGATCACAGCGGGCAAGGCGTTGGGCCTGGAGACGTACGAGATCTCCTTCGACGAGATGTCCCTGCTCGCTCCGCTCATTCGCCCCGCGGGCATCCGCATCATCGCCTACACACCCTCAGATCTCTATCTCGAGGAGCCCGGACAGTTGCCGCTGGGGTACGCCCGGGCGGCCCAGAAGCAGGGCGTTTCGCTCCTCCTCAACACCCGGGTGACGGGGATCAGGGTCCAGGACGGACGCGTGGCGGCGGTCGCGACGGATAAGGGAGAGATTCACGCGCGCATCGTCGTCGACGCGGCGGGGGCCTGGGCGAGGCTCGTGGCGGAGCAGGTCCGTCTGCGGGTCCCGATCCTCCCCGTGCGCCACCAACTCTACATCACCGACCCGATCCCGGGGATCGAACCGGACCACGCGATCTGCCGGATCTACGACGCCGGCGTCTACATGCGCCCGCATCAGGGAGGGTTGTTGCTGGGGGGATACGAGCGCGACCCGCAGTTCCACGACATGCACAAGTTTCCGCCCGGGTTTGAGATCCGCGACCTTCCGCTCGATCTGAGCGTGCTGCAGCGCCTGACGCAGTCGGTCCGCGCTCAAGTGTTGCTCGACGACCAACTCCCGGTTCGGGAGCACCGGGGCGGGCTGCCGACGATGACGGCGGACGGGCTCCCGATCATCGGCCCCGTCCCGGCGATCGAGGGACTCTTCGTCGCAAGCGGGTGCTGCGTCGGCGGACTCTCGATCTCCCCCGCCGTGGGGCAGATGCTCGCCGAGGTGGTCCACACGGGCAAGCCGTCGCCCGCCCTCGAGGCGTTCTCCCTCACCCGCTTCGGGCGGGAGTACGAGGCCGACGCCGCGCTCCACGAGGCGTGTGCGCGGCAGTATACCGGGTGGTACTCGTCCCTCCCTCAGATGCCCGGGCGCGGGTAGAGGAAGCGCCGGGGCGCGACCCGAACTCGCCGCTAGCAGCGGCTCGTCGATGCGCGGGGAATGCCGAGGAGTGCCCCGAGGAGGCGCGGGAGATTGGTCACGATTTCGGCGTTGGTCGCCACGAGATCGCATCCCGCCGCCTGCGCGGCCGTCCGGCGCGCCGTGTCGGCGTGCCCGCAGAACCCAAGCAGGGGGATCGTCCGGGTGTCGGGATCCGTCCTGGCCTCCCGGATCGCCCTCACGGCGTCCAGCCTCCGCGATGCGAGGTTGAGGATGCCGGCGTCCGGTCCCTCGCGGAGGGCCTCCCGGAACGCCTCGGCGGTGCGGACGATCCGCGGCCGGTGGCCGGATTTCGTCAGCGCGGAGGCGACCCGCGTCGCGAACAGGAGGTCGTCGCCGGCCACGACGACGGTGAGGCGCCCGCCCATGTCACACGGGGAAGCCCATCGCCTGGAGCGAGAGCCGGCCGTCGTCGCTGAGCCGCTCCGGGGACCAGGGCGGGCTCCAGACCATCTCGACCTTGCAGTCTTCGATGCCGTCGACGCTCATCATTTTCGTCTCAACCTCGCTCACGAGCTGCGGGCCGAGCGAGCATCCGACCGCCGTGAGGGTCATCTTGATGCTCACCGCGTCATTCGCGATCGTGATGTCGTAGATCAGCCCGAGGTCCCAGATGTTCACGGGGATCTCCGGATCGTAGCAGGTCTTCAACACCTCGATGACCTGATCGCGCGTCGCCATCACACTCATCTCCCGGCCGTCGTGTCTAATCCCATTGTAGCATGACGTCGCGCGCGGGAAGGCTCCGGCAAGCGGTCCTCGTCCTGCTGGTCGCGCTCCTCCTCCTCGCCCCCGCCGCCGCCCGGTGGTACACCGAGTGGCTGTGGTTCGGAGAGGTCGGCTACCGCGCGGTCTATTGGGTCCCCATCGTCTCGAGCGTGATCGTGGGAAGCGCGGCGGGCCTGGCGGTCTTCCTCATCTTGTTCCTGAACGTCAGGCCCCTCCTGCGCCTCAGGCCCATCCCCAAGGTGATCGAGCTCAGGTCCTCGGGGGGGCGCGCGTACCGGCAGGTCGCGGCCCGCCTGCGCCCGGCGGCGGTGACCGCGGTCGGCGCCGCCGTCGTGAGCGTGCTGGCCGGCCGGGGCGCCGCCGCCTCGTGGCTGACGTTCCAGACCTGGCTCCACCGCCTCCCGTTCGGCGTGCGCGATCCGGTCTTCGGCCTCGACGTCGGGTTTTACGTGTTCACCCTCCCGGCGTACGCCGCGGTCTACGACTGGCTGTTCTCCTGGCTGTTCGTCGCCCTGCTCATCGTCGCGGCCGGATACTACCTCGATCTGGCGCCGCTCCTGATGCGCGGGGTGTGGGCGATTCCGCGCGGGGTGCGCGTCCACCTGGCGGTGCTCACCGGGTTGCTGCTCCTGCTGCGGGCCGCCGGGTTCTGGCTCGACGGCTTCGGGCTGTTGTTCTCCCCCCGGGGCGCGCTGTACGGGGCGGGCTACACCGACCTCCACGCCACGCTGCCGGCGCTCCGCCTGCTCACGGCGCTCGCGGCGATCTCCGGCGTCCTGATGCTGGCCTCCGTCTGGGTGGCGACGCTACGGGCGGCCGTGGCCGCGCTCCTGGTGATGATCGTCGCCTGGATCGCGGGGACCGGGGTGTACCCCTCGATCGTCCAGCAGTACAATGTCGTGCCGAACGAACTCGACCGCGAGACGCCCTACATCCGGAGCGCGATCGCCGCGGCCCTCCGTGCGTTCGGCCTCGACCAGGTCCAGGAACAGCCGTTCCCCGCGACGGAGAGCCTGACCCCCGCGGCCGTCCGGGCGAACCAGGAGGTGCTCGACAGCGTCCGCCTGTGGGACTACCGGCCGCTCCTGCAGACCTATGCGCAACTCCAGAGTCTCCGGCTGTATTACACCTTCACCAGCGTGGGGGTCGACCGCTACCAGATCGGGGGGCACGAGCAGCAGGTGATGCTGTCGGCCAGGGAGATGGACATCTCGCGGCTCACCTCCGAGGCGCGCACCTGGGTCAACGACCACCTGGTGTTCACCCACGGGTACGGTCTCGTGATGAACCCGGTGAACCGGATCTCGGCGGAGGGGTTGCCCGAGTTCTACATCAAGGACATTCCCCCGCAGAGCCCGATCGGCTTCCGCATCGACCGTCCGGAGCTGTACTACGGGCTCCTCGCCAGTCAGTACGTGATCGTCAAGACGCGGAGCAAGGAGCTGGACTACCCTCAGGGCGATCAGAACGTCTACACGAACTACGGCGGGCGCGGGGGCGTGGCGCTGACGGCCCCGCTGGCCAAGCTGGCGTTCGCGACCCGGTTCGGCGCCTCCCAGATGCTGCTGAGCAACGACGTCACCGCCGAGAGCCGGGTGATGTTCTATCGGGAGGTGCGCGAGCGGGTGGCGCACATCGCCCCGATGTTGAGCTTTGACCACGATCCGTATCTCGTGCTCGCGGGCGGCAGGCTCTTCTGGATCGTGGATGCCTACACGACCACCTCGGGGTACCCGTACTCGCGGCCGTCCGCCGGCGTCAACTACATCCGGAACTCCGTGAAGGCGGTGGTCGACGCCTACGACGGGAGCACCGTGTTCTACGTCGTGGATCCGAAGGATCCGCTGGTCGGGGTGTACCGGGAGATCTTCCCCGGTCTGTTCCGGCCGCTCGCCGCGGTCCCCCCCGATCTCGCCGCGCACTTCCGATACCCGCAGGACCTGTTCGCCGTCCAGGCGCAGGTGTACTCGACGTTCCATATGAAGGACCCGCGGGTATTCTACAATCGCGAGGATCTCTGGGCGTTTCCCAACGAACTGTTTACCGGAGCCGCGCAACCGCTGGAGCCGTACTACGTCAACCTGAAACTCGACCCGGCGCGGGGCGAGGAGTTTGCGCTGATCCTCCCGTTCACCCCCGCCGGCAAGGACAACATGGTCGCGTGGATGGCGGGCCGGAGCGACGCGCCGAACTACGGCCGGCTCCTCGTGTACCGGTTCCCGAAGGACCGCACGGTGTTCGGTCCGATGCAGATCGAGGCGCGGATCAACCAGGATCCTTCGATCAGCAGCCAGCTGGCGCTGTGGAACCAGCAGGGCTCCAGGGTCATCCGCGGCAACCTGCTCGTCGTGCCGGTCGCGGACGCGCTCCTGTACGTCGAGCCGCTGTACCTCCAGGCGTCGGGGAGCGCGCTCCCGGAGCTCAAGCGGGTGATCGTCGCGTACGGGTCCCGGATCGCGATGGAGCCGACGCTCGAGGCCGCGCTGGCGCGCATCTTCGTCGGGCTGCCCGCCGGACCTCCCGGC
>VBAO01000517.1:1681-1936 GCA_005883865.1 Candidatus Segetimicrobium genomatis | reverse complement strand
GGAGCTCGGCAAGAACATCCCCGTCACGCTCGGCGTGGTCGGAGATCTCACCGCCACCCTGCCCGAGCTCGCGACGGCGCTGCGCGGTCGAATCACCGCGGCGCGGAGGCAGGAGGCCGCCGCCCGGAGGGAACTGGTCCGCCGCGAACGGGCGCGGCGCGAGGAGGAATGGCGGGCCCCATCCGCCCCCCCGCCGCCCGGGGGGCGGATGACCCAGGAGTTCGTCTACCGGACGCTCGGGGAGTCGATCGACGA
>VBAO01000517.1:0-1490 GCA_005883865.1 Candidatus Segetimicrobium genomatis | reverse complement strand
GTGATGGACAACCGCGCCTACCAGGTGCTGAAGGACGGCATGGCCCAGTACAAGGGGGGCCCGGTGCCCCCGGAGCGGCTCGTCGGCATGGACCTCGAATCACCCGTGGTGGACATCCCGGCCGTGGCTCAGGGGTTCGGGGTCCACGGCCGTCGGATCTCCCGGCCCGACGAACTCCGGGACGCGCTCGCGGAGCGCAGCGACGGCCCGCGGCTCCTGGACGTCGTCATCGCGTAACCGGCGCCGCCGCGCGGCGTTGGGGATCAGGGCGTCAGGTCGGGGCGGGACTCCGTCCAGAACAGCGGATTCACCCATTTCCCGTTCACGTACAGTCCCCAGTGGAGGCTGGGGCCGGTCACCAGGCCCGTCGCGCCGATTCGGGCGATCAACGCGCCCCGGTCGACGCGCTCGCCGGCGTGGACCACCATCGTCGAGAGATGCAGGTATTCGGTGAGGACGCCCTGCCCGTGATCGATCACCACCGTGTTCCCCCCGAGCGGCAGGCCCTGCGCAAGCACCACCATCCCGGCGTTCGCGGCGATGACCGGCGAGCCCTCCGGGGCGGCGAAGTCGGCCCCCTGATGCCACCACATGCGGTGGCCGTTGTACACGCTCTCCAGGCCGTAGGGAGAGTCCATGAGCCCGTCGGAGGGCAGCAGGAACGCCCCCGTCCACATCGCCGTCGCCGTGCGGCGGCCCAGGGCGGGCCCAAGCGCCCGGCGCTCGATCGCCGCGTTGTCCGCCGAGATCAGGCTGAAGGTCGACGGCGACATCACGATCGTGCGTTTCCCGAACTGCCCCGATTTGATCTTCACGGTGCGGGAGACTTGGACGGGCGGTTGCCCCGCGCTGGCCAAGGTGACGGAGACCGTGTGAGCGCCCGAGGCGATGGTGGGGTCGGTCCCGATCAAGCCCCTGCGCGTCCCATCCGCGAGCGCGTACACGCGCACGAGCGCGCCATCGAAACGAAGGCTCACCGCCGAGGGGACGGGGGCCACGACGACCGTGATCGTGTCCCCCTGCACCGGCGATGCCGGGGCGATCCTGACGATCTGCGGGTAGCCGTCGGGGGGGGCGGAAACGGCTGAAGGAACTCCCGCGGGCGGACCACCGGCGACCAGCATCGCCCCAATGATCGCCAGGCATGTCCCTGAGATCCGCGTGCCGCTCATCGCATCAGCTCCGGTCCGACGTGCCTTTCAAGTTCGACCCATGCCAACTCGATCCATGCCCACCGGCCGGGGGGTTCAGACGCATGGGATCCGGCAGGGGGAGCATCCGGCCGGGGACAATTTCCCCTTGGACGGAACCGGGAGGTCGGGGGGATGCCGGAAGCGCGGATCAACGGGGTGCGGCTCCACTACGAGGTCCATGGGCGGGGCGCCCCGCTCGTCTTCGTCCACGAGTTCGCCGGGGACAGCGGGAGCTGGGATCCGCAGGTGAGGGTCTTTGCCCGCCGGTACCAGGTCATCACCTACAACGCCCGCGGG
>VBAO01000102.1 GCA_005883865.1 Candidatus Segetimicrobium genomatis | reverse complement strand
AGCGGCGGTGGCCGAAGAGGGTGCCCGCCGCTACATCGCGATGACCTCACAGACCGACGATCCGGAGCGGGAGCGGGCCCACCTGGACTTCGTGCGGGAGATCACGCCGCGCTGGAAGCAGCTGGACCACCGGCTGGACGAGGCCTACCTGGCGAGCCCGCACCGGCGCGCGCTCCCGGAGCGCTACCGGGTGCTCGATCGGAAGGTCGAGAACCGGTTCGCCCTCTACCGGGAGGAGAACCTGCCCCTCCAGGTCGCGGAAGAAGAGATGGCACAGCAGTACCAGAAGCTCCGGGGCGCGATGACGGTCGTCTACCGCGGCCAGGAACACACCCTGGAGCAATTGAGCGGGTTTCTCAAAGACCCCGAGCGTTCGGTCCGGCAGGAGGCCTGGGCGCTCGTCGCGGAGCGGATGCGCCGGGACCGGGAGGCGCTCGAGGTCCTCTTCGACCGGCTCCGGGACCTGCGGCTGCGGATCGCGCGCAACGCGGGCTTCGACTCGTTCCGGGACTACGCGTTCCGGGCGCGCGAGCGGTTCGACTACGGGCCGGAGGACTGCCGGCGCTTCCACGAGGCGGTCGTGGCCTGTTTCGTGCCCCTGACCGAACGGGTGATGAAGGAGCGGCAGCGGCTCCTCGGCGTGGAGGCGCTCCGGCCGTGGGACCTCGACGTCGATCCGCTCCGCCGCGCGCCCCTCCCGGAGTTCGACCGGACCGAGGACCTCCTGGGCCGCTGCGAGGCGGTGTTCCGGAAGGTCCACCCCGAGTTCGGCGACGTCTTCCGGTTCATGCGCGACCAGGGGCTGTTCGACCTGGAACGGCGCAAAGGCAAGGCGCCCGGCGGCTACCAGGAAACCCTCGACGAGCGCCGGTGGCCGTTCATCTTCGCCAATGTGCCCGCCGCCGACGATGTCCGCGTGCTGCTCCACGAGAGCGGCCACGCCTTCCACGCCGTTGCGGCGCGCGAGGAGCCGCTCATCGCCTACCGGCACGCTCCCCTGGAGTTCGCCGAGGTGGCGTCGATGGGCATGGAGCTGCTCGCCGCGCCCCACTTCGATCTCATCTACCCGAGTGTCGAGCACGCCCGCCGGGCATCCCGCGAGTTGCTCGAGGGCGTGCTGGTGCCGCGCGGCATGCCGTGGATCGCCACGGTCGACGCCTTTCAGCACTGGCTGTACACGCACCCCGCACACACGCCGGAGGAGCGGCGCCGGGCGTGGCTCGAGACCTACCGCCGGTTCAACCGCGCGGTCGATTGGACGGGGTACGAGGACGCCCTGGCGTATTTCTGGCACCGGCAGCTGCACATTTTCCTCGCGCCCTTTTATTACATCGAATACGGCGTGGCCCAGCTGGGGGCGCTCCAGGTCTGGCTCCAGGCGACGCGCTCGGACTCCGGCGAGGCCGTCGCCCGCTACCGGGGCGCCCTGGCGCTCGGAGGGAGCCGACCGCTCCCGCAGCTCTTCGAAGCCGCCGGCGCCCGGCTCGCCTTCGGCGCGGAGACGATGGCGCCGCTTGCGGAGGCCCTGGGAGAGGCGCTGGCTCGGCTCCCGTACGCCTAAGCCGGCGGGAGCCATCGCATCGCCGCGTTGATGCGGGTCCGATGCGGGACGCCTTGCCGCAAGGCCCCGGATTTCGGTATACTTGTGCAAGGCGCCTATGGACTTTGTCAGCCCAACACACGGCAGGCTTACCTTTGAGCGGATGTTCCGGCAGCTCGTCGCCTACATGCAGGAGCAGCCCGCGGAGCGGTACAACCTGATCATCGGCACGGACTCGCTCCTGGGCGACGACACCTGCTTCGTCACCGCGATCATCATCCACCGGGTCGGCCACGGCGGGCGATACTTCTACCACAAGTTCAGGAACCGAAAGATCGAGAGCCTCCGTCACCGCATCCTCTTCGAGACCTCGCTCAGCCTGGAGACGGCGAGCCTGGTCAGCGCGCAGCTGGTCAAGAACGGCTATCGCGAACTGCCGGTCGAGATCCACCTCGATGTCGGCGACCGCGGGGAGACGAAGCGCATCATCCGCGAGGTCGTCGGGATGGTCCAGGGGAGCGGCTTCGCGGCGATCACCAAGCCCGATGCCTACGGCGCGAGCAAGGTGGCCGACCGGGAAACGGGCAAGCTCCGCGTCGCCGAGCGTGCCAGGGGAACCGGCAAGGGCGATTCCGTGGGTTCGAAGGGAGCGGGGAGGGCATGACCCCCAAGACGTTGGTTGACAAGATCTGGGACGCCCACGTCGTGCGGAGCCGGCCCGGCGAGCCCGACCGGCTCTACGTGGACCTGCACCTGGTGCACGAGGTGACGTCCCCGCAGGCGTTCGACGGCCTGCGGCTCCATCACCGCCGTGTGCGCCGGCCGGACCTCACGTTCGCAACGCTGGACCACAACGTCCCGACGACGCCGCGGTCCGAACCGGTGACCGATCCGGTGAGCCGGCTGCAGATCGATGCCCTGGAGCGGAACGCCAAGGAGTTCGGGATCCGGCTCGAGGGCATGCTGAGCCAGCGGCAGGGCATCGTGCACATCATCGGCCCGGAACTCGGCCTCACCCAGCCGGGGATGCTGATCGTGTGCGGGGACAGCCACACGGCGACCCACGGCGCGCTCGGCGCGCTGGCGTTCGGGATCGGGACCACCGAGGTGGAGCACGTGCTCGCGAGCCAGATCCTGCCGCAGCCGCGGCCGAAGACGATGGAGGTTCGGGTCGACGGCGACCTCCCGCTCGGCACGACCCCCAAGGACCTGATCCTCGGCGTGATCCGGCGGTACGGCGTGGGGGGCGGGATCGGCCACATCATCGAGTACACCGGCTCCACGATCCGCGGGCTCTCCATGGAGGGCCGCCTCACCGTATGCAACATGACGATCGAGGGCGGGGCGCGGGCCGGGCTGATCGCCCCGGACGACACGACGATCGCGTACGTCAAGGGCCGCCCGTACGCCCCCAAGGGCAGGGCGTGGGACGAGGCGGTCGCCTACTGGAAGACCCTGCCGACCGACCCCGGCGCGGCCTACGACACGCGCGTCACGCTGGACGCCGGGACCCTCGAGCCGTATGTGACCTGGGGCACCAACCCGTCGATGTCGGAGCCGGTCACAGGACGGGTGCCGGACCCCGGCGCCCAGGCCGACCCGCAGGCGCGGGGCGCGGTCGAGCGCGCGCTGCAGTACATGGCGCTCAGGCCGGGGACTCCGATCCAGGAGATCCCCATTGATCGCGTGTTCATCGGCTCCTGCACGAACGCGAGGCTCGAGGACCTCCGGACGGCGGCTCGCGTGGTGACCGGCCGGAGGGTCCATCCCAAGGTTCGGGCGATGGTCGTGCCCGGTTCTCAGCAGGTCAAGGCGGCGGCGGAGCGGGAGGGGCTGGACCGCATCTTTCGGAGCGCCGGGTTCGAGTGGCGCGAGGCCGGGTGCTCGATGTGCCTGGGGATGAACCCGGACGTGCTGGGACCCGGAGAGCGCTGCGCGTCGACCTCGAACCGCAACTTCGAAGGCCGGCAGGGTCCGGGCGGCCGGACGCACCTGGTGAGCCCCCCGATGGCGGCCGCGGCGGCCATCGCCGGGCACTTCGTCGACATCCGGGAGTGGGGGGTGTAGCGGGATGGAGCCGTTCAGGACGCACACCGGCGTCGTCGTCCCGTTCGACCGGCCGGACGTCGATACCGACCTCATCGTCCCCGCGCGCTACCTCAAGCGGGTCGATCGCACGGGGTACGGGGAGTTGCTCTTCTACAGCAAGCGCTACCTCCCCGACGGCGCGCCCGATCCGGAGTTCGTCCTCAACCGGCCGCAATACCGCGGGGGGTCCATCCTGGTCGCCGGCCGCAACTTCGGGTGCGGTTCCTCCCGCGAGCACGCGGTCTGGGCGCTCCAGGAATACGGGTTCCAGGTCATCGTCGCCCCGTCGTTCGCCGACATCTTCGCCAACAACGCGGCCCAGATCGGGCTGCTCACCGTCGTCCTGCCGGACGCGCGGGTCCGGGAGATCATGCAGGCGGCCGGTCGGGAAGGGTACCAGCTGACCGTGGACCTCGAGGCCCAGACGGTGACGGATGGGTTCGGACACCGCGACCGGTTCGAGATCGACGCGTTCAAGAAGCACTGCCTGCTCAACGGGCTGGACGCGATCGGCCTCACCCTCCAGCACGAGGCCGAGATCGCCCGGTTCGAGGCCGGCCGCCCGGCCTGGCTGCCGCGGGTGACCTTGTAGGTCAGCCGGGCCCGATCACGGCACGGCCTGCTTGAGCAGGTGGGCCGCGAACCGCTCCCGCAGCACTTTCTTGTCGAACTTTCCGACGCTCGTCTTGGGCACCTCGTCGATGAAGACCACGTCGTCGGGCAGCCACCAGGCCGCGAACTTTCCCCTGAGATGGGACAGGATCTCGTCCTTGGTGACCGCCTTGCCCGGCTTCGGGACGACGCACGCGAGGGGCCGCTCCTGCCACTTGGGATGCTCGACGCCGACCACGGCGGCCTCCGCCACGGCCGGGTGGGCCATGATGGTGTTCTCCAGGCCGACCGAGGAGATCCACTCCCCGCCCGACTTGATGACGTCCTTCACCCGGTCCACGATCCCCATGTAGCCGTCGGCGTCCACCGTGGCGACGTCCCCGCTGCGATACCATCCGTCCTTGAACGTCTCCGCGCTGCGGGGATCGCGGTAGTACTCGCTCGCGATCCACGGGCCGCGGAGCCACACCTCCCCCATCGTCGCGCCATCCCAGGGCACCTCGGCGCCGTCGCGGCCTACGACCCGCATCTCGAGCCCCGGATTGAGCAGCCCCTGTCTGGTCTTGACCGCGTACCGGCGGTCCTCGGGCCAGCCGGCCATGTGGCTCTTCATCACGCAGATGTGGGTGAGCGGGGTCGCTTCGGTCATGCCGTAGGCGTGGATGAACCGGGCCCCCAGCCGCTTCTCGACTGCCTCGATGAGCGCGCGGGGCGGGGCGGAGCCCCCGCACACGATCCGGTCGAGGCTCGACAGGTCGTAGGAGGCGGTCTCGAGGAGCGCGAGGACGGCCATCCACACCGTCGGGACCCCGGCCGCGAGCGTGACACGTTCATCCTGGATCAGCTCGCAGAACACCTTCGCGTCGGGACGCGGGCCGGGGAGCACCAGCGTGGAGCCCATCCAGACGCCGGTGAAGGGCGTGCCCCACGCGTTGGCATGGAACATCGGCACGACGATGAGGGTCGTGTCCCGCTCCGAGACGCCGACGGTGTCGGCAAGGCCCCAGACCAGGCTGTGCAGCCACATCGCCCGGTGGGTGTAGGTCACGCCCTTCGGGAGCCCCGTGGTGGCCGAGGAGAAGCACATCCCGGCCGGATCCCACTCGTCCAGCTCCGGCCACCGCCGCAGTGGCTCGGCCGCCCCCACCAGCGCCTCGTAGGACGCCGCGTGAGGCAGCGTCGTCGGCGGGACCTCCCGGCCGTCGCTCATCACGACGTAGCGCTCGACCGTCCGGAGCTCGGGCGCGACCGACTCGACCAGGGGGACGAGGTCCGCGTCCACGAGGACGATCCGGTCCTCCGCATGGTTGATGATGTGCGCGAGATGCGCGGGGGGCAGGCGGAGGTTGCACGTGTGCAGGACCGCGCCGATCGACGGGATGGCGAAGTAGGCCTCGAGGTGCCGGTGCTGGTTCCACCCCAGCGTGGCAATCCGGTCTCCCTTGCGCACGCCCGGTAGGTGTAGCGGAAGATGCCCGAGGCGGTCCTGGACACGACCTCCTTGTGCGGGAAGAACCGCTCGGCCCGCTCCAGCATGGCCGGCAGCGTGAGCGGATAGCGCATCGTCGTCACTGTGGGTCACCCCCCCGGGTGAAGTCCGGGCCGTCAGGCTTCCCCATCCAGGCCCTCCTGCGTCTCCCGGATCAGCTGATCCACCACGGCCTGGAAGCTCCCGGTGCGCTTGAAGGTCGCCAGCTGACGGTCGGCGCTGCTGCCCTCCTCCAGGATGCGGTGGGCGTACGTGACGTCGGCGCGGCTGCCCAACTCGTCCAGCACGTCGTCGATGAACCAGTCGATGAGCTCCCGGATCAGATCCCGCGCCGGCAGCTCCTCCTGCTTGCCGAAGTCGATGAGGTTGCCGTCGAGGCCGTAGCGCACCGCCCGCCACTTGTTCTCCTCGATGAGGTCGTGGGGATAGACGCGGAAGGTCATGTTGTCGCGGCGCAGCTTCCACAGCTTCGCCACGATGGCCTGGAAGAGCGCCGCGACGCAAATGGCCTCATCCACCCGCGTGCACACGTCGCAGATGCGGAACTCGAGGGTGGGATACTGCCAGTTGGGCCGGACGTCCCACCAGATCTTGGTCCCATCGGGGATGGAGCGCGAGCGCACGAGGGTGTCCACCAGGTAGGTGAAGTCCGCCCATGAATCAAAGACGCGCGGCACGCCGGTGCGGGGGAAGTTGCGGAAGACGATGCTGCGGTAGGATTTCAACCCCGTCACGCGGCCCATCCAGAACGGAGAACTCGTCGACAGACAGAGCACGTGCGGCAGGAGATACCGGGCGACGTTCATGGCGTCGATCAGGAACTCCCGGTCCTCGATCCCGATGTGGACGTGGGTGCCGAAGATCAGGAGCCGCTGGGCCAGCTCCTGCATGTCCTCCTTCACGCCGGCGTACCGATCCTGGGGGGTCGTCTCCTGGTCCATCCACGACGAGAACGGGTGCGTCCCCGCGGCGGCGATGGCCAGGCCGTTCCTGCGGGCCAGCCCGCAGATTTCGCGGCGGAGCCGCACGAGGTCCGCCCGCGCCTCCGCCGGCGTCCGGCAGACCGTGGTGCCGACCTCGACGATCGACTGGTGGAGCTCGGGTTTGACCTGCTCGCGCAGGATGCGCCGGCCTTCCTCGAGG